>JBQGDI010000092.1:0-3809 GCA_052038965.1 Candidatus Limnocylindrales bacterium
CCAGGCCCCGGAAGGTGCGCAGACGGATCCGCGCTGGACGTTCGTGACCGCGGAATGGGCACGCAAGTGGCCGTCCGAGGAGGTCTGGATCGCCCGGAAGCGGGGCTGAGGCAACCGGCACCTGCCACGGGGCGGACAACCAACGCTGTCCTTTACCAATGGGGATGGTGTTAGGCGGCGACGTGCCGGCCCTGGCAGGCGGCGAGCCACCGCCCTGAACACGCAATCGCTCGTCCGCCACGTCCGGGTGCCTCTGCGACCGCCGCAGTCGGACCTAACACCACCCGGGTTGGTATCTGACGGACCCCACGAGCCAGGACTGGGGAGCGGCGAATCGGGCTGCTCCCCGGCCCGATGGGCTACTCCCCGATCACGCTCCAGAGGAAGCCCATCGAGATGAAGAAGCCGGTGAACAGGGCGATCAACCCGAGCCCCCCGTAGGGTGAGTTCGCGCCGGTGTGGGGCACGAGCTGCAGGCCGATCCCGAAGACCACGGCCCAGACCACGAACAGGCCACCGAACAGCCACTTCCCGTTCGGGCCGGTGATCCGCTTCACCCAGCGGGAGCGGCCGTCGGCCGAGGCCGCGGCCTTGAGGAAGATCCACACGAACGCCACCGCGACGCCGACCGAGACGAAGAGCGCCGGCAGGTTGTTCGGGAAGTCCTCGAACCACAGCGTGAAGATCGTCATCGCCGGCCGATGCTAGCAGACGGACTAGCATGGACAAGCCGATGATTCTCCCCTCGCGGGCCGACCGTCCACGCGCGCCCGGCAGCCGATTCGAGCGCCTCGGCCGGTGGTCGGCGAGGCACCGCCGGCTGGTGCTGGCGGCATGGGCGATCCTCATCGTCGCGGCCGCGCCGCTGGCCCTGCGGACGCCCGACGCCCTGCGCGCCGGGGGCTTCATCCGCGAGGACCTCGAATCGGCCCGCGCCAAGACCGTCCTGGAGGACGAGATCGGCGTCGCGCAGGCCGCCCTGGTCGTGGTCTTCCACGCCGATGCGCTGCGGGCCGGCGAGCCGGCCTTCGAACTCGCGGCCGGGACCGCGATGGCGAACGTGCCCGGCGCGCCGTACGTCACCGGCGTCCTGTCACACGCGCTCTCGAAGCGCCAAGTCTCGGCCGACGGGCACACGGCCTATGACGTCGTGCTCCTCGACCTGCCGGCCGACGACTCGCCGCGAGCGCTGCCGGGCATCCGCGCGGCCCTCGCCGACGTGTCGGCGATGGGGTTGGAGGTCGGCCTCTCGGGCGGGCCCGCGTTCTACGGCGACGTCCAGGAAGTGTCCGAGTCCGACCTCCGCCGGAGCGAACTGATCTCGCTGCCGCTGGCCGGCCTGGCGCTGCTCCTCGTCTTCGGATCCGTCATCGCGGCCGCGCTGCCGCTGGCGGTCGGCGGCGCGGCGGTCGTTGTCGCCCTGGCCGGGATCTTCCTCGTTGCGAGCCTGACCCCGATGAGCATCTTCGTCCTGAACCTCGCGACGCTGCTCGGCCTGGGCCTCGGCGTCGACTACTCGCTGCTGATGACGAGCCGCTTCCGGGAGGAGCTCGCGGCGCGCGGCTGGCGCGTCGAGGCCGTGGAGGACGCCGTCGCGGCGACCCTCCGGACGGCCGGACGCGCGGTCTTCTTCTCGGGCCTGACGGTCCTCCTCGGCCTGCTCGGTCTCGTCCTGTTCGAGTTCATGATCCTGCGCTCGGTCGGGATCGCCGGCGCAATCGTCGTCGGGCTGGCGGTCGTCGCGGCGATGACCCTGCTGCCCGCGCTCCTGGCGCTCGTCGGCACGCGGCTCGACGCGCTCCGCGTCCGGCGGGTGAGCGCCCGGCCCCATGAGGACGGCCCATGGGCGCGGCTCGCCCGGTGGGTGATGCGGCGACCGGTCGAGGTCCTCGTGCCGACGTTGGCGGTGCTCCTGATCCTCGGCGCGCCGTTCCTCCACGTCCGCTTCAACGCCCCGGACGCGAGGATCCTCCCGGAGCACGTCCCGTCGCGAGTGGCGTTCGATCGGCTCATCGAATCCTTCGGCCCAGGACCGTTCGCCCCGATCGTCATCGCGGTCCGGACCGACGGCGAGGTGCTGGAGCCCGGCAACCTCGCGGTCCTGTACGACTACTCGCGCCGGCTTGCCGCCGACCCGCGGATCGAGCGGGTCGACGGGCTCGTGGACCTCGACCCGCGGCTGACGGTCCAGCAGTACGCCCTGCTGTACGGGGCCGGCGGCACGCCACCCGACCGGTTCGCCGTCGAGGCCCTCGCGGCCACCACGAAGGGCGACCTGACGGCGTTCACGATCACCACGCCCTACGGCCCGAACGAGGAGCCCGCCCGGCAGCTCGTCCGCGACCTGCGTGCGGACTCGGGCCCGGTCTCGGCGCCGCCGGGCGTGGCGGTCCTGGTCGGTGGCGGCGCGGCCGACGTCGAGGACGTCGTGACCGGCATCGCCGCGGACTTCCCGCGGACCGCGACGTTCATCCTCGTCTCGACGTTCCTGGTGCTGCTGCTCCTGCTCCGCTCGATCGTCCTGCCCCTGAAGGCCCTGGCGATGAACAGCCTGTCGATCGCGGCCTCGTTCGGTGCGCTCGTCTGGATCTTCCAGGACGGCAACCTCTCGGCGCTGCTCGGGACGCGGCCGCTGGGGTTCGTCGAGACGACCCAGCCGGTGATCCTGTTCTGCGTCCTGTTCGGGCTGTCGATGGACTACGAGGTCTTCCTGCTGACGCGGATGCGGGAGGCCTGGGATCGCGATCGCGACAACCGCGCCGCCGTGGCCCACGGCCTCGAGCGCAGCGGCCGGATCGTGACCTCCGCGGCGCTGATCGTCGTCGTCGTCGCCGGCTCGTTCGCGTTCGCCGACATCGTCCTGATCAAGGCCCTCGGGCTCGGAATCGCGATCGCGGTCGCGCTCGACGCCACCGTCGTCCGGGCGCTGCTCGTGCCGGCGACGATGCGGCTCGTCGGCGACTGGAACTGGTGGCTGCCGGGCTGGCTCTCCCGCCGCCTGCCGGCGCTCGAGGAGCCGGGAGCGGTGGCGTGAGAGGGGGCGTTGCAGACCGGACGTCGGGGCTCGCCGCGCTGGTGGCCGCGGCCCTCCTCGGCGGCTGCGGCGGCGGCCCGATCCTGGCCAATCCGCCGCAGGAGTTCGCGACGCCGGTCGCACCCTCGCCGGCACCGTCCCGACCCGCCGATCCGGTTCCGGTCGAACTCCCCCGCGACGACGGGCCCCACGACCGGCTCACCGAGTGGTGGTACTACACCGGCCACCTCGCAACGGCGGACGGCCGGCGGTTCGGGTTCGAGGCCGTGGTCTTCCGGGCCGAGCGCGGTGACGTGCCCGTCACGTGGGCGTCGCACCTGGCGCTGACCGACGAGAACGGTGGCCGGTTCGTGTACGGCCAGCGGAGCGAGATCGGCGCCCAGGTCGACCGTTCGCCGCGCGACGCGTCGGGCCAGCCAACCGGCTTCGACCTGGCAATCGGTGGCCCGACGAGCCCGAATCTCGACGGCACGGTCGAGGCGGCGGCGACGCCGTGGCGACTGGCCGGCTCGAGTGGCACGGATCGCATCGCGGCCGCGCTGTCACCGACCGAGGCGGCGAGGGCCGGCGCGCCGTTCGGTCTCGATCTCGACCTCGACAGCACCAAGCCACCGACCCTGCACGGCGGCGAGGGCTGGGTGGAGTTCGGGCCGGCCGGTGGCTCGTACTACTACTCGCGGACGCGCCTCGCCGTCGAGGGTCGCCTGACGCTCGAGGGCGTCGAACTCCAGGTCACGGGCATCGCCTGGTTCGACCACCAGTGGGGCGACTTCAT
>JBQGDI010000093.1:0-8202 GCA_052038965.1 Candidatus Limnocylindrales bacterium
GGGAGCTGCGGGCGTCGAGCTTCGGCTCGAGCCACGCGTGGCCGCCGCCGCCGCTCGGACACCGGACGCCGCACCCTCGCCGCGCGGGCCCGCGTGGGTTCGCTTCCAGCCGCGCGACCTCGACCCGCACGCGGTCGACCGCCTGGAGGCGTGGTTCGCGCTGGCAGCGCGACTGGCGTTGGTGGAGGCCGGTTCCGCCCACTGAGCCCCGGCGCTCGCGCTGCGCGCGGCTGACCTGGCGAGGGGATTCATCGCCCCAGGTCCCCCGGCAGTTGACCAGCAGGCACCACCACTGACCGAACGTGTCTCGGACGTTGACTGAGAGGCAGCAAACGGTCGGACCCTGGGTTACCGCGGCCCGCGATGCCGTCCGAGCACGGACTCCGAGGCAACGCTCTGCACGTGGCGGGCTGGCCGTGTCGCCTCGCAGTCAAGTCTGCATCCGTGGCCAGACGCCAAGCGACCCCGGCGGGGGCCGGGGTCGCGGGAGTGGGCGTGGGCCGCGCGGGACGCGGCCCGAGGAGGAGAGGTCAGGCGGCGGTCGAGCTGCCCTCGGCGTCGGACGGCTTCGTCACGTACTGCGGGAGGCCGAACTGGGCCTCGAGCTGCGCGGCGGGCCGGAAGCCGACGACGCCCATCGGCTGCTTGCCGGGGGCGAAGAACGCGATCGTCGGGATGCTCATGATGTTGAACGCCCGCGACAGGCCGGGATTCGCGTCGACGTCGACCTTGACGACATCGATCGAGCCCTCGTATTTCGCGGCGAGCTTTTCCATCTCGGGGGCGACGAGCTTGCACGGCCCGCACCAGGCGGCCCAGAAATCGACCAGGACCGGCTTGTCGTTGTGGAGGACGACCTGCTCGAAGTCGGCGTCGCCGGCGGCTCGAATGGCCATGGCTTGGTGATCCTTTCTTGCCCTACCGGGCGATCGACTGGAGGAGCTGGTAGGCCTCGAGGACGCGGGCGTCGGCGAGGCGGTAGTAGACCGTGCTGCCATCGCGACGCGTGATCACGAGGCCGGCGCTGCGCAGCACCGCGAGGTGCTGACTCATGTTTGGGACCTGGCAGGCGACCCGTCCGGCCAGCTCGCTGACCGAGAGCTCGCCGCCGGCGAGCGATTCGAGGACGCACAGCCGCTTCGGGTCGGCCAGCGCACGACCGACGACGGCCGTCCGCTGATACGCCGCCTCCTTCTCCGATCCGCCGCTGCTCGCGGCGACGGCCGGTGCGGAGGGTGCGAGCTCGATTGACATGGGCGGAGCATCTCATAACTTGCGCAACTTCGCAAATGAGCGCGGACGTGCTGGATCCCCCGTGTCGTTCGCGGCCCTCGGTATGCTCCGACGATGAACGGGGTCACGGGCCCGGGCGAGGGCGGCGGCGCGGCCGGCGAGCTCCACGTCCCCGTGGAGCGGATGGTCGATGCCGCCCGGACGATCGCACCGCACGTCAATCGCACGCCGATGCTGTCGTCGACCAGTGCGGCGCGGGTTGTCGAGGCCGCCACCGGGGCCGCGCCCGCGGATGGCCGCATCTACCTGAAGGCCGAGCACCTCCAGAAGACCGGCTCGTTCAAGCCCCGCGGCGCACTGGCCAGGATCGCGATGCTGGCCCCCGGGGAGCGCGCCCGCGGGATCATCACCGTGTCGGCCGGGAACGCGGCGCAGGGCTATGCCTACGCCGGCCGCGTCAGCGGCATCCCGGTCACGGTCGTGATGCCGGCGGCGGCGAACCCGACCAAGGCCGCGGCGTGCCGGGGCTACGGTGCCGAGGTCGTCCTCGAGGGCGCCGACGTCGGCGAAACGTTCGCGGCGATGGAGCGAATTCGGGCCGAGCGCGGCCTGACGTTCTGCCATCCGTTCGATGATCCCGACTGGATCGCCGGCACGGGGACGTGTGGCCTCGAGATCCTCGAGGACCTGCCCGACGTCGACGTCGTCGTCGTGGCCGTTGGTGGCGGCGGGCTGATCAGCGGCGTGGCCGGAGCCGTCGGGCAGCGGCATCCCGGGGCGCGGGTCTACGCCGTGGAGCCGGAAGGCTCGAATGCCCTCCAGCTCGGCCTGGCCGCGGGCGAGCCGGTGCGGCTCAAGCCGGTGAGCGTGGCCGACGGCCTCAACGGTCCCTTCGCCGGGACCTGGAACATCGCGATGGCCCGGCGGTACGTCGAGGACGTCGTCCTCATCCCCGACGACTGGATCCTCGCCGGCCTCCGGTTCGCGCTGGAGCGGACGAAGCAGGCCCTCGAGCCCGCGGGCGCGGCCGCGCTCGCCGCCCTCCTGACCGGACGGATCCCCGTTCGGACCGGCGAGCGCGTCTGTGTCGTGCTCTCGGGCGGCAATGTCGATATGTCCCGCCTCGGCGAGCTCGTCGCGGCCGCTCCGATCCTGGCGGTGCCGTGACCGAACCCGGGCCGCCGGCCGTCGAGACGACCCATCCGCCCGTCACCACGGCCTACGAGCTGCCGACGGCGCGGCACGTCGTGGCCGCCGGCCTGCAGCTGGCGCTCGCCTCGGCCGGGGACCTCCGGCGCGCATCGATGTACGTCGGGCTGCTCGCCCTGGCGGCCTTGGGCCCGGCGGTCGTCTTCGCGATCGTCGCCATCGACTACTTCGACCTCGACGTGGGTGCGGCCTTCGAGGATCTCGCGATGGGTGGGCTGCTGTTCCTCGACCGTCCCGAGCTGCTCGGCCCGTTGCTCTTCCTCGAGCTCCTGTTCATCGTCGGCATCGCGCTGCTGCTCGCGATCTCGATCGACGCGCAGGCCATCGGCATCGCGATCCTCGCCGGGCGCGCGGGCGGGGGTCGGATCCGGCTCCCGGAGGCGATCACGCGGGCTCGCCAGGTGTTCTGGCGGATGGCCGGCGGGACCTTTCTCGTCGGCGTCTACACGACCCTGATCGAGCTCATCCTGAATCTCGCGTTCGGGATCCGAACGCCCGGCCTGAACACCGGCGCCGAGTTCCTGATCACGACCGTCTCGACCCTCGCGACCGTTCCGTTCGCGTTCCTCGCGACCGGCATCGTCCTCGGCAACGTCGGGCCGATCGAGGCCCTGAAGCGGTCGGACCAGCTGTTCCGAGCCCGGCCGCTGGTGGCGCTCGTCGTCGTGCTGTTCACGCTCGTCACTGCCGCCATCCAGGTGTTCGCCCTGAGTGCCGGCCTCGACCTCGTCATCCGGGCCGGTGAGTTGATGCGTCTCGACGTGGCCGGCGGTGGGCTGGGGCTCGTCCTCGGCGTGGCGCTCGCGCTGGCAATCGTGATCGCGTTCGGGAGCCTGCTGTTCACGATCGCAGCGCTCGTCTCGGCGCCGCAGGTCGCCGCCTTCCTCGGGCTGACCTTCTTCGCGGGCGGGCTCGACCAGGCTCGCGCGACGACGCCGGACGGGCGCCCGCCCGGGTTCCGCTGGGTCAGCCGGCCGATGCAGATCGTGGTCGGCCTGCTGGTTGCCCTCACGCTGCTCGGAATCCCGGCGATGTGGTCCGGGCCAGCCTCGTGAGCCAGGCGACCGTCCGCGTCAGCCGGCACCGAGCTCGTCGAGGCGCTCGTCGTCGATGCCGAGGTGGTGGGCCAGCTCGTGGATGACCGTCTTCCGGACCTCGGCCTCGAGGTCGGCCGGGTCCGGGAAGTCGTCCTCGAGCGGCCAGCGGAAGAGCGTGATCCGGTTCGGGCTGATCGCCCAGTCGGCCGCGTACTCGGTCCGCGGGACGCCCTCGTACAGGCCATACAGCGTGTCATCCGGTCCGAGCCCGTTGTCCAGCAGCTGGTCGACATTCGGCTCGTCCTCGATGACCACGGCAACCTCGCGCAGGGCCGCATCGAACGGCCCGGGGATCTCGGCCAGGGCCCGATCGACGAGCCGCTCGAAGGCCCGGATCTCGGCAGCCTCCCGGTCCTCGCCCCGTCGCGATCCGCGCCTGCGCTTCGGCATGGCTCGATCGTACGGCCGCCGGGCACGCCCGCGAGCGCCGCCCTAGCATCCGCCGCGTGAAGGTCGTCCACACGGCGCGGCATCGCGGCCACGCCCCGACGGTCGAGACGTACCTCGGCCTGCCGGTGCCGGCCAACGAGGTTCCCGCGCGAGCCGAGATCATCGCGGCGGCCCTCGCGGCGGACGGCTTCGAGATCATCGAGCCGACGTCGCACGGCGAGGCGCCCATCCTGGCCGTCCACGACGAACGGCTCCTGCGCTTCCTCGAGGAGGCCTGGGCCGCCTTCGAGCGGCAGCGCATCGAGCGCGACTTCCTGACGGCCGACACCTATCCCTCGCGAGCGATGTTCGAGGGGATGTCCCCCGAGCTCGTCGACGCACGGCCGGAGCCGGTCGCGGCTGGCGGCCGGGCAGGCTGGTGGGGCCTCGACAGCGGCAACCCGATCACCGCCGGCACGTACGACGCGGCCCGCGGCGCGGCCGACGTCGCCCTGAGCACGCTGGACCTCGTCCTTGCCGGCGACCGCGCCGCCTACGGGCTGTGCCGGCCACCCGGCCACCACGCCGCGCGAGCGTTGGCCGGCGGCTACTGCTTCTTCAACAACGCCGCGATCGCCGCCGACGCCGCCGTCCGGGCGACCGGCGGCGGGCGGGTCGCGATCCTCGATGTCGACGTCCACCACGGCAACGGCAGCCAGCAGATCTTCTGGCGCCGGCCGGACGTGCTGTACGCCTCGCTGCACGTCGATCCGCGCTACCGCTACCCGTTCTTCCTCGGCCACGCCGACGAGGTCGGTGAGGGGCCCGGCCGGGGCGCCAACCTCAACCTGCCCCTGCCCGAGAAGACGACGGACGCGGCCTACCTCGATGCCCTCGACTCGGCGCTGGAGGCGATCGCCGCCCACCGGCCGGAGCTCCTTGTCGTGTCACTCGGCTTCGACACCTACGAGCTCGACCCGATCGGCGGGCTGCGCCTGACGACCGCGGCCTACGGGGAGGTGGGCCGACGCGTCGCGGCACTCGCACGGCCCCTCGTCATCCTGCAGGAGGGCGGCTACCACCGGCCGTCGCTCGGCGTGAACGCCGTGGCCTGGCTCCGCGGCGCCGCCGGGATGTCCGGCCCGACGTAGCCGAGCGTCAACCCGCAGGGTCGCAGCGCTGCCATCGTGGTGGCAGCGGCTCCAACCATGCGTGCCACTCCACGCCGTCCTCGCTGATGCGCGGCGAGACGAATCGCGTCCCGCCGTCGGTCAACGGGATCGGGTAGTAGTCGGTCCTCGGGATCCCGGCGGCATTCGCGGCCTCGATGATCGAACCGGCCAGGGCGTAGGCCGTCGGCGAGTCGATGATCCCGACGCGGGTCGATGCGCCCTCCCAGGCGGGTTCGCCGAATGCGTCGAGTGGTGCGATCCCGGGCGGCCAGGTGAGCGTCGCCGCGTCGAGGATCCTTTCGCCCCAGGTGTCGTGCGTCAGGGTGACGCAGTACGAGGCGGCGTGGTAGGCGGTCCACGTCTCCGCGGCCCAATGATCCGCCGGGATCCAGCCGTCGACGTCCCGAAGCGCCTCGACCAGCGCATCGAAGCGGTCCCATGGCGCGCTGGGCGCGTAGGCGTCCGCCGGCGCCAGGAGGCGGCCGACGCGCACCGTCGTGTCGCCGAGCCGGACGCGGAGCTGGTCTCCGGCGCCGCAGCAGTTGAGCGGCTCGAGGAGCTCCCTCGTCCGGTCGCGGTCGAACAGCCCCACCTCGACCAGGGCGTCTCGAACGAATGCCAACCCCGAGGTCGTCAGGCGACGCTGGAGGAGCGCGGTGTCACCTTCGTCGCCGAACTCCCTCCTGAACATGACGACACGGCCATCGGCCAGGATGATGAGGCGCTGCATCGTGGGACCGGTGTCACCCCAGGTCACGTGCGCCACGAGGAGCGAGACGATTGCGTCCGGTTCCGGCACGGGGCCGATTGGCGGCCATGTGGTGGACGCGGCCGTCGGCGAGGGAACCGGCGGCGCCGGCGTCAGGGTCGCGAGCGGTGATGGGCTGGGCCGGATCGACGGCGAGGGAGAAGGCGTGGCCGGTGCGACCGTCGGGCCGGTCGTTTCCGGGCTGAGCGAGGGAGCGCCGCCCGTACAGCCGGCCGCGACCACCGCCGCAAGGAGTACGGTCGCACGTCGGGGCATGGATCGTCGCGGAACCATCGAGCCGCCTCTTCGTTCCGGGGCGCCCGCATTCAGACGGGTGGCCGGGCCACGTGTTGCGATCCCCGTGACACACGGCCAGGGTGCATCGGGGCCCTCGGGTACCATCGCTCGAGGATGAGCGGCCTGCCGGAACACGTGCGCAAGCTCGTCGCCGAGATCGAGACCGAGATCGGCGAGGACGGCGACGCCGATGAGCTGGAAGGCGGCGCGGCCGATCGGTACGACGGCTCCGACGGCACCACGACGGAACCCCGGCCAGATCGGGGCCGGGCCATCATCGGCAGCCCCTCACTCGGCCAGCCGAACGGCCCCGTCGAGGAGGCCGTACGCGAGATCCTCGTCGAGATCGGCGAGGATCCCAATCGCGAGGGTCTCCGTGGCACGCCGGACCGGGTCCACCGGATGTACGCCGAGCTCACGGCCGGCTATCACGTCGACCCCGACCGGCTCGTCAACGGCGCGATCTTCGAGGTCCCGTACTCGGAGATGGTCGTCGTCAAGGACATCCCGTTCTACTCGCTGTGCGAGCACCACCTGCTGCCGTTCTTCGGGACGGCGGCCGTCGCGTACATCCCGCGCGGCCGGGTGATCGGCCTGTCGAAGATCCCGCGGATCGTCGAGATGTTCGCCCGCCGCCTCCAGATCCAGGAGCGGATGACCCAGGAGATCGCGGACTTCCTGGACCAGCGCCTCCATCCCCAGGGCGTCGGCGTCGTCATCGAAGCCAACCACCTGTGCGCGGTGATGCGCGGCATCCGCAAGCCCGGCACGGTCATGACGACCGCCGCCGTGCTCGGGCTGTTCCGGACCCGCGACCGGACCCGCGCGGAGTTCTACAGCCACCTCGCCCGCCGGGCCCCGGGTGAATAGCGCGCCGCGCTACGATCCGGCCATGACCGACGCTCGCGCCGTGCCGACGGATTCCGCGCCGGCGCGACCGCTCAAGGTCCTGATCGCGAAGCCCGGGCTCGACGGCCATGACCGCGGCGCGAAGGTCCTCGCTCGCGGGCTGCGCGACGAGGGCTTCGAGGTCGTCTACACGGGCCTCCGGCAGACGCCGGACATGGTCGTGACCGCGGCGCTCCAGGAGGACGTCGACGTCGTCGGGCTGTCGATCCTGTCCGGGGCCCACATGACGCTCGTGCCGAAGGTCTGTCGCCTGTTGCGCGAGCAGGGGGTGGACGACGTGCTGGTCGTCGTCGGCGGGATCATCCCGGACGACGACGTGCCGGCCCTGCGAGAGGCCGGGGTGGCGGCGACGTTCGGCCCCGGGACGACGATCGCGGAGGTCGCGGAGTTCCTGCGGGCCAACGCCCGGCCGCGCGCCTGAGGTGCTCCCGGCCGATCCCGGCACGCTCGTCGAGGCTGCCCTCGCCGGCGATCGCCGCGCGCTCGCCCGGGTCCTGACGGCCGTCGAGAATCGCACGCCCGTCGCGGAGGTCGCCCTGCGCCGGCTGTACCCGGCCGCCGGGCGGGCCCACCTCGTCGGCATCACTGGCCCGCCGGGCTCGGGCAAGTCCACGCTCGTCTCGGCGATCATCGCCGAGGCTCGGCGCGCCGAGCGGCCGGTCGGCGTCATCGCCGTCGATCCGTCGAGCCCGATCACCGGTGGTGCGCTCCTGGGAGACCGGGTCCGGATGCAGTCGTACGCCGGCGCTCGGGACGTCTTCATCCGTTCGATGGCAGCCCGCGGGCATGCCGGCGGGCTCGCCTCGACGTCCACCGCCGCGGCGGCCGTGCTGGATGCCTGTGGCTTCGACCTGATCCTCCTCGAGACGGTCGGGACCGGCCAGTCGGAGGTCGAAGTCGCGGCGGCGGCCGACACGACGGTCGTCCTGGAGGCGCCGGAAATGGGCGACGAGGTCCAGGCGATCAAGGCCGGGCTGCTCGAGGTCGCCGACATCGTCGTCGTCAATAAGGGCGATCGACCCGGCGCCCAGCGGACCGCCTCGCAGCTTCGGGCGATGCTCGTTGGCTCGGCCCGAGCCGGGGCTCGACGGCCCGCCCGGGGTCACTCCCTGGCCGCGGTCGAGGCGGGGCGGGGGCGCGCGCCCCCCCGGGGGGGCCCCCCCCCCCC
>JBQGDI010000094.1:0-23394 GCA_052038965.1 Candidatus Limnocylindrales bacterium
CGGCCATGCGTCGTGGCGCAGGGCTTGCCGTCGTGGCGCAGGGCTTGCCGTCGTGCCGCGTGGCTAGCCGAGCAGCTCCCCGACCGGAGCGAGCTCGAAGTCCGGGATCGCCTCCGCCGCCGGCCGACCGTGGGGATCAGCCGTGACCGGGCGGTGGTATCGGGCGAGCACCCGGAGCGACTGGCCCCCGAGGACACCGGCCTGGGCCAACGCCTCGACCGACGCCGCCCAGGTCCCGCGGTCGTAGCCGTCGCCGTCCTCGATCTTGACGGCCAGGCCGGTCGCGGCGACCGACTGACCACGGCCTCGGGACCCCGGGAGGATCGCCAGGCCGCGCAGGGCCTCCATCCCGCCTTTCGAGACGATCCGGCCCGGCAGTGCCTTCATGATCGAGGTGTCGATCCGGTCGCGCGTGCCAGCGATCAGGTCCGGGTAGGCCAGCGCGGCATCCCGAATCTCGCGCAGTGCCGGCGCCAGCGAGGCCCGCGCGTCCGCCGCGGGGAGCGCCTCCGGATCGGCCAGGAAGGCATACGCCTGCGCGATCTGGCGCAGCGTGAAGGCATACGTCGGGACGCCGCAGCCGTCGATCCCCATCCGGAGCCGCTCGGGGGCCGTCGCGAAGGCTCGGGCGACCACTTCGCGGTAGGCCCGCTGCGCCGGATGGGCCTCCTCCCAGTACTCGTTCGCCGACCAGCCGTGCAGCTTGCAGAGCAGCAGGAATACCGAGTGCTGACCCGAGCACATGTGGCGGATCGGTCCGGGGCGCTCGCCGTCGCGCGCGAGGCGGGCGGCCGTCAAGGCGTCGAGCGGCATCCCCTCCGTGCCGCACGCGAGGGCAGACTGGCTGAGGCCGGTCCGGCGGTACATCGCCTGGAGGGTCCGAACGTGGAGGTCCTCGCCCGAGTGGCTGCTGGCCATGATCGCGATCTCGGCCGGTTCCAGCCCGAAGGCCTTCGCGCCGCCCGCCTCGAGGAGCGCGGCGACGCCGAACGGCTTGACGCATGACCGGAGATTGACGACCCGCTCGGGATCGCCGAGGACTCGGAGCATCCGCCCGACGGCGTCGGTCTCGACGATGTCGCCCCGGTGGACGCTCTCCTCGATGCCGTTGCGAACCTGCCGGACGAGGATCGGCGGAACGATCCGTCGCGCGCGCCCCGAACCCGCCGCGGCTCCCGCGCGCGGCGACCTCGAGCGCGCCAGCTGCGGGGTCTGGGTGGGCACCGTTCGAACGGTACGGAGGCGCGGATGGAGCGTCAACCGGGCGCTGGCGGTGCCGTCGCGCAACGCGGTGCGACCCGGCACCAAGGGATCTCGCGGTGGTAGGCTCGCGCCCGATGGAGTTGCCGTCGACCCTCCACATCTCGACCCACCCGGCCGTCCTCCACAAGCTCGCGATCCTGCGCGACGAGGCGACCGAGCCGAAGAAGTTCCGCGAGATCGTCCGCGAGCTGTCGTGGTTGCTCGGCTACGAGGCGCTCGCCGACGCCCGCGTCCGCGCGCGCCGGATCACGACCCCGCTCGAGGACATGGAGGCGCACGAGCTCGGCGACCGGATCGGGCTCATCCCGATCCTGCGGGCCGGCCTCGGGATGGTCGATGCGATGCTGGAGCTGATGCCGACGGCCGAGGTCTGGCACCTCGGGCTGTTCCGTGACGAGCGCACGCTCCGCCCGGTCGAGTACTACAACAAGCTGCCCGACTCGACCAGCGTCGACCTGTGCCTGATCCTCGACCCGATGCTCGCCACCGGTGGCTCGGCGATCGCGGCGATCGATGTCCTGAAGCGCTGGGGCGCGGTCAAGCCGGTCCGGATCAAGCTCGTCAACCTCATCGCCGCGCCGGAGGGCGTGCGGGCCGTGACCGAGGCCCACCCCGACGTCGAGATCCACTGCGCGGCGCTGGACCGCCAGCTGAACGACAAGGGCTACATCATGCCCGGCCTCGGGGACGCCGGCGACCGCCAGTTCGGGACCGGCAAGGCGGACTGAGCCAACCCGGTCGGGCAGACTGACATCACCGTCGGCGACCCGCCGGCGTTGGGGCTCAGGTCGATGGCGGCGCAGCCACGAGCGGGTCGGCCGAGCGCTGGCGCTCCGCGGCTGCTGAGCGCGCGGCGAGGACGGCCAGCCCGCCGGTGCTGGCCAGCCCGATGGCGAGCGCGCCGTACCAGATCGCGATCGGCGCAATCTGGTCGTTGAGGAACCCGCCAACAAGCGGCGCAGCCGCGCGAGAGGCCGCCCAGCCCAGCCAGTAGACGCTCATGTACCGGCCGCGCAAGTCCGGCGGCGCCAGGTCGGCGACGTACTTGCTCGCGACCGGGACGAGGATGAGCTCGCCGAACGTCAGGACCACCATGCTCGCGACGAAGCCAGGGAACGACGTCATGAGCGCGACGCTGCCGGCACCGATCGCGTAGACGAACATCCCGACGGTGACGACCGGCAGTGGCGCGAACCGCCGCGTGACCATCGTGACCGGGTACTGGACGAAGACGCACATCACGGCATTGATCGTCGGGATCCAGCCGTAGAGGTACTCCGGCAGGCCGAAGTTGGCCTTGGTATAGACGGCAAGCAGGATCCACAGGCTGGTGGGTGCGATGAGGCCGAAGCCGAGGAGGCCCGTGAACGCCAGGAAGCGCCGGTCACGGACGACCACGCCGTAGCCGCGCCGCTTCTCGGGCACCGCCGGGCCACGGGCGCGGGAGGCCGCGTCGGCGGCGCCCCGGCCGGGGAGCGTCTCGCGGAACCGCAGCGCGACGAGCAGCGCGTAGGCCAGGAAGCCAGATGCCGCGCCGTAGAACGCGAGGTCGTAGGAGGTCGAGGCGAGGAATCCGCCGATGGCTGGTCCGAGCGCGAACCCCGTGTTCGACGCGATGCGGTTGATGGCGTAGGCCTGGGTCCGCTGCTCGCTCGGGACCATGTCGGCCAGCATCGCGTCCGCCCCGACCTGGTAGAGCGGATTGGACATCCCGAATAGGGCCAAGAGGACGGCGAACTCGAGGTAACCCTGCGCGCCGAGGAGGACCAGGTAGATGAGGCCGTTCGAGGCGAGGCTGACCAGCATCACGATCTTGCGCCCGAGCCGGTCGGCGAGCGTGCCGGCGATGAACGAGGCGAGCATCCCGGCCCCGGCCTGGATCGTGATCAACGAGCCGACCGCGGTGAGCGGCAGGTCGAGACGGCCGCTCGCGAAGATCAGCAGGTAGGGCCAGACGAGGCTCCCACCGGCGTGGCTGATGACCATCCCCGCGACCATCAGCCAGTACTGGCGCGGGTAGGCGCGCCGGAGCTCGGCAGCTCCTCCGCGCCAGTCGGCCCCGAGCCAGGCGCGGATCCGGGCCGGTAGCCCGCTCCGGCTGCCGGCGGCGGGCGCGGCGGGTTGGCGATCGGCGGGTCGCATCGTCCCGGACTTCAGGGTGCGAGGCGGGCTGCGATGCCCTCGATCTGGATGTCGAGGCCGATCTCGAACTGCTCGTCCAGCGACCGCCGACCGATCGTCCCGACGACGGCCCGGATGGCGGGAAAGCGGGCCTCCGGGAGGGAGGTCATGTACGCGACGCCCTGGCCCTGGATCTCGCGGAACTCCGGTGTCCGGCTGGCCATGGCCATCGACCCGAGGGTGAAGCCATACAGCGATTGGTAGGCATCGAACGCCGCCAACGGCGTCAACCCCGCCTCGAGCAGGATCGTCAGGATCCGCTCGAACAGCCGCAGCCCCGCCGCGCCGAAGCGGGCCCGTCCGATCAGGAGATCGCCCGAGTTCGGATGGCGCAGGAAGCCGGCGAACATCGCTCGGTGGACGTCCCGCAGCTGGTCGCGCCAGTCGCCGCGGCGTGGCGGCACCTCGATCTCCGACAGGACGCGCTGACCGACGAGCTCGAGGAGCTCGGCCCGGCCGTGGACGTGCCAGTAGATCGCCATGGGCGTGACGCCAAGGTCGTCGGCCAGCCGTCGCAACGACAGCGCCGCGACGCCCCGGGCATCGACGATCGCCAGGGCGGCGCTGACGATGCCGTCGCGATCCAGCGGCGCTCCGCTGCGGCGGCGACCGGCCGCTGGCTGCCGCCACGGTGGCGCGGGAACCTCGCCGAGGACCTCCAGATCGCGGTCGACCGCCTGAGCCGGGGTCGTGTTCGTCATCGGCACCTCGCTTCGGGCCATTTGGCCCTACCGGGAGTATACACCGTACGACTAACTATACATCGTACAGTCAAGGCAGGCACCGGAGGCGACCAATGGCCACGCAACTCGCAACCCTCCTCAGCCGGATCATCGAGGGCCTCGTTCGCTGGATCGTCGTCCCGGTAACCAGCGTCATCCCGGTCCTCGTCTCGAGCGGCATCCTGCTCCTGGCGTTCGCGGCGCTGTGGCTCGCTCTCGGGGTGGCCGTCGTCGTGGAACCCGGCCTGGTCGACGCGGCCTGGGCGGGCGTCGGACAGCTGCCGCTGCCGATCCAGGGACTCGCCTGGCTCCTGTTCCTGCCGCTCATGGCCGGCCTCTGGATCTGGGAGGCCGACTGGCCGTTCCTGGTGCGAGTCGGGCTGGTCATCGCGCTGGCCGCCTGGAACGTCCTCGTCCTCCTCCCCCGCCGCGAGCCGGTGAGCGGCATCGCCGCCGACGCCCGCTGACGGCAGCCCACCCAGCCAACGAAGGAGACCCTCCGTGGACGCCATCATCGTCGCGCTCGTTAACGGCGTGGTCGCGCCCGTGACGAGCGTCATCCCGTTCCTCGTCTCCAGCGGCGTGGCCCTGGTGCTGTTCGCCGGCCTGTGGGCCGCATTCGGCGTCGCGATCATCCGCAGCCGCACGAGCCTGGAGGCAGCGTGGCTGCGCGTGCGAGCCCTGCCCCTGGCCCTCGAGGCCCTGGCGTGGCTGGTGCTCCTCCCCGTCCTCGTCGGGCTGGCGGTCTGGCGGCGGGGCTGGCCGGTCGTGGCCCGCGTCGCGGTCATCGCCGGGATCGCCGGCTGGAACCTCCTGGTGTTCGTGCCACGTCCCGCGTGAGACCCGGGCGAACCAGAACGCCGGGCCCCGATAGGCCCGGCGTTCGAGCGCCTGCGACGGGGCGGGGTCAGCCCCGGACCGCCTCATCCGCGTGGTCGAGGGCCTTGTCGATCATCTCGAAGCCCTCCGCCAGCTGCTCCTCGGTGATGCACAGCGGCGGGTTGGTGTGGATCGAGTTGTTCGGCACGAAGGTGTAGAGGCCCTGCTCGCGAAGGGACTTGCTGACGGCCTTCATCTCGTCAGAGGTGCCGTTCCGGGGGGTCATCGGCGTCCACGGGTCATGGCTCCGGACGAGGTCGATGATCCCAAACAGGCCGATGTTGCGGTGGGCGCCAACCGACGGGTGCTTGGCCGCGAGCCGCTCGTGATGGGCCCGCATGACCGGACCGAGACGCGCCGAGTTGCCGACGAGGTCGTCCTCCTCGTAGACCCGGATCGTCGCCAGGGCCGCGGCCAGGCTGACCGGGTGCGACGAGTAGGTCAGGCCGCCGTAGAACATCTTCGTCTCGAAGGCCTCGGCGATGTGGTGCCGCATCGCCACCGCGCCGAGCGGCAGGTACGAGCTCGTCAGGCCCTTGGCCATCGTCATCAGGTCCGGCACGACGTCCCAGTGATCGACGGCGAACCAGCGCCCGGATCGGCCGAAGCCGGCCATGACCTCGTCCGCGACCATCAGGATCCCGTAGCGGTCGCACATCTCGCGGACGCCCTTGAGGTAGCCGTCGGGCGGGATGAGGATGCCGTTCGTCCCGACGATCGTCTCCAGGAAGATCGCGGCGATGGTCTGCGGGCCCTCGGCCTGGATGACGTCCTCGAGGCCCTGGAGGGCCTCGTCGGCCGAGCGCGGCTCCTTCTCGCCCCAGCGGTGGGTGTCCGGGTAGCGCACGACGCCGACGATGCCGGGCTCGTTGGCCCAGCGCCGGTAGTCGCCGGTGAGGGTCATCGCGCCGTGCGTCGCCCCGTGGTACGTGCGATAGCGGGCGAGCAGCTTGTGGCGACCGGTGAAGTGGCGCGCGAACTTGATCGCGTTCTCGATCGCCTCGGCGCCGCCGAGGGTGAAGAAGACCTTGTCGAGGTCGCCGGGCATGATCTCGGCCATCTTGGCGCCGAGGCGCCCCCGGACCTCGGTGGCAAAGGCCGGCTGGACGTACTGGAGCTTCAGCGCCTGCTCGGTGATCGCGTCAACGATCCGGCGATCGCCGTGGCCGACGTTGACCGACATGAGCTGGCTGTTGAAGTCGAGGATCCGCTGGCCCTCGGGCGTGTAAAGGTAGACGCCCTCCGCCCGATCGATCGCGATCGGGTCGAGCTGGCCCTGGATGGACCACGAGAAGAAGGTGTGAGCGCGGTTGAGCGCGACGATCTCCGCGCTCGTCATCGGCCGGCTCGTTGTCTCGATCGCCATGACGAAGGACTCCTCGGACGCCTTGGGTGCAGAAGGGCGTCGCCGGGCGGCGGCGGCTCGCCCATTAGACCATGCCCGGGCGGCGCCGCAGCGTGCCGAATGGTCCGAAGACGGGAGGCGACGCGGCCAGCCGGGCCGGCGGGAGGGGATTCGGCAATGGGAACAGGCAACGTCTCAGTCGCGGCGCCGATCCTCGCCGGGGATGCCGCGAGCCGCGAGGGCCGCGGCGAAGCCGTCGAGGTCCTCGACGGTCAGGTACAGCGCCGGGATCGTGAAGAAGGTGAACCGGACGCGGTCCCGGAAGTCGATCCGAACGCCCCCGCGCGGCGTGCTGCCGAAGGTCAGATCGCCGCCCCGGACGCTCCGTCGGACGCCGAGGGCGGTGATGGCGCGCCACGGTCCCTCGATCGACCAGCGGATGCAGTTCGCGACGGGCGTCCGTACCTCGAACCGCCCGAATCGAGCGTGGAGCTCGCCATCGAGATCGACCCAGGCGTTGCCGTCGCGAACGCCGAACAGCCGCAGCACCCAGCGGTACCGCGGCTCGTGTCGAAACGGGAAGCGGGTCGGGCGCGCTGCGCCCATCCCGCCGCCATCGTGCATGCCGTCATGGTGGCCGATTCGCCACGTCGCGTGGCGCGGCCACCGGCCGGCCCCTAGGGCTCGAGCGTGCGCACGACCCGCTCGCAGCTCGGCCCGGCCACGTCGCCGCGCCCGAGGTAGGCCACGTCCCAGCCGGGGCCGCAGCGCACGCCGTCGGCGGCGCCGTCGCCGCCGAGCCAGATCACGTCGTTGCCGGCGCCCGCGTAGACGAGGTCCCGCCCGGCGCCGCCGACGATCGCGTCGCCCTGGTCGCCGCCGAAGAGCACGTCGTTGCCGCCGCCGCCACCGAGGACGTCGAAGCCGTCGCCACCCGAGACGACGTCATCCCCGCTGCCGCCGCGGATGCGGTCCGGCCCCGGTCCGCCTCCGAGTCGGTCGTCACCGGCTCCACCGGCGATGCGGTCGGCCCCGAAGCCGCCGGCGACCGTGTCGTGGTCGTCACCGGCGTCGATCGTGTCGCCACCGCCGCGACCCTCGAGCAGGTCGTCCCCGGCGAGGCCGGTGATCGTGTCAGCCTCGCTCGTGCCGACGAGGTGGTCCGGGCCGTTGGTCCCGGTCAGGCTGGCCGCGAGGACCGTCGCCGGGATCGCGAGGGCGGCCAGGATCGCCCCGGCCGCCGCGAGCCGGCGGAGCCGCCGATGTCGTGTCGAGCGCCGTGTCGTCTGCATCTCGATTCCCCTTTGACTCCCCTGTCGATGCCCGTTCGGCGGGGCGTTGGCGCGACCATACCCTCGCTCGGCGATGTCGTTCGTCAGTCGCGGTCCCGCGTTCCGTAAGCGGCCGGTAAGGATCGGGGCGAGGGTCCGCGCGGTGTACCCTCTCCCCTTCTGCCGACTGGAGCACCGGGAGCGAGGGCGAGATGCCGAGGATCGTGCGAGGGGCGCTGCTGCAGGCGACCTGGACCGGCGACAAGGAGTCGATGATCCAGAAGCACGAGGCTGCCGCACACGAGGCCGCGAAGCAGGGCGCGCAGGTGATGCTCTTCCAGGAGCTGTTCTACGGGCCCTACTTCTGCCAGGTCCAGGACGCCAAGTACTACGCCTACACCGAGCACATCCCGGACGGTCCGACGACCAAGCGGATGCAGGACCTCGCCAAGCAGACCGGGATGGTCCTCGTCGTCCCGATGTACGAGGAGGACTCCCAGGCGGCGGGCATCTACTACAACACCGCCGCCGTGATCGACGCTGACGGCCGCTATCTCGGCAAGTACCGCAAGACCCACATCCCGCACGTCAAGGGCTTCTGGGAGAAGTTCTACTTCCGACCCGGCAACCTCGGCTACCCCGTCTTCGAGACCGCCGTCGGCAAGGTCGGCGTCTACATCTGCTACGACCGCCACTTCCCCGAGGGGGCTCGCGCGCTCGGCCTCAACGGGGCCGAGATGGTCTTCATCCCGGCGGCCACCTCACGGGGCCTCTCTGAATACCTGTGGCGGATCGAGCAGGTCTCCCACGCCGTCGCCAACGGCTACTTCGTCGGCACGATCAACCGCGTCGGCATCGAGCCCGAGGTGGGCGACGACGACTTCTATGGGCAGTCGTATTTCGTCGACCCGCGCGGCCAGTTCCTCGGCTCGGTCGGCTCGCCGTACGACGAGGAGCTCATCACCCGCGACATGGACCTCGACGTCGTCCAGCAGGTCCGCCAGACCTGGCAGTTCTACCGCGACCGCCGACCCGACGCCTACGACGACCTCGTCCGACCCTGAGATCCGGCCCTCAACCGCCCCACACCTGCGGCGACCCGTGCGGGAGAATCGGGTCGGCGAAGATCGACACCGGTGGTGGGTTGTCACCATCGCGCCAGTCATGCGGAATCACGAGCACCGGGACCGCGCCACCGGACGGTTCGACCGCGTTCGGGACGGCGCCGCCGACCAACTCCAGCACCTTCGCCAACTCGTCCGCGGTGACCTCGAAGCAGTCGACCGGCGTCTCAACCATCTCCCTGGCCCCGCCGGGAGCGATGATCGTCAGATTGCCATCGACGTCGTACGTTCGTTCCCTGCCGCGAAGCATGGCCTCAGCATCGGCGGGCAGGAAGCCCACGAACTCTGCCGGCTTCGCGAGACGGTTCGACAGCCGTGCGCAGAGGGCATAAAGCCGCGGCCGGTACGTCCGGAACTCGGCTTCCGCCCAGACGCCCGCGGGCAGCGTGGCCGGAGCCTCGAGGAAGGTCTCGGCCAGGAGTGCCGCGGACCGCACCTGTTCGACTCCGGAGGGCGACAGGCGGCGTTCGAGGGTGTCGCCCGAGTCCGGGTGGACCACCACCCGTCCGTCCGCGTAGACGAAGACGAAGCCGACGTGAAGCTCGGCGTAGGAGGCGATGATGCTGGCGGCCGGGTCGTTGGCTGCGGGTGATGCGTCTGGGGCGTGCTGGGTCGGCCTGACCTCGACGCTGTCGGGCGTGGACACCGTGCCCGGGCCACCGTGGTCGGGTCGACTGCCGGAGACCAGGGCACCGACGGCCATCGACGTGGCCAGGCCAACGACGAGCAGCGTCGCAGCCGCTGCACGCGGCATCCGGAGGGCGTCGAGCCACAGCGGGCGGCGCAGGGCCATCGCCGCGGCGAGTCGCGCGGTGACGAGCGGGTCCACGTCAGTCGGAGCTCGGTCGGCGTAGGCGTCGAGCGAGGCGGCGAGCCGGCGCTCGAATGGCGAAAGATCGGTCACTGGTCTATCTCCCCGGGAATACCGAGATCGAGTCGGAGCCGCTCGACGATCCGGGCGAGGCGACTGCGCACGCCCGATGCGGACAGTCCCAGCTCGGCGGCGATTTCGGTGGAATCAAGCTCGGCGGCGTAGCGCATCGCCAGCAGGCGGCGCTCGTCCGCCCGGAGACGCCGGAGCGCGGCCTGGAGGTCGATGACCTCGAGGGACTCGATCGGATCGAGCCCCTCCGCCCGGGCAACGGCCTCGGAGATGTCGACGACGCGACGGCGGCGACCGCGAACGCGGACCTTGCGCGCTTCATTGGCCGCGATCGCAACCAGCCACGGCCGGATGCGAGCCGGTTCCCGCAGGCTCCCGATCCGGCGCCACGCGATCGCCCAGGCCACCTGGACGGCGTCGCGCGTCGCGTCGGCGTCGCCGCAGATCACGAACGCGACGCGCGCCATGCTCGCGTGGTGCTCGGCGACGAGCCGCGCGAACGCGACCTCGTCGCCGGTCGCGGCTGACTGGACGATTGCCTCGCGGGCGACTGCCTCGGCGGCCACGGTGTCTGTCACGGTAGGTAGATATCGCCAGCGCGCAAGCTGTCCCGCGGCCCTCGGCGCCACGACCCCCGGGCTTACAATCGCCGCCTTCCCGAGGAGGCCTGGACAGCATGCAGTTCGGTTTCACGCTGAAGCCGGAGCACTCAGCGCAGGACACGCTCGAGTTCGGGCGGCTTGGCGAGGCGCTCGGCTTCGACTACGGCTGGATGTTCGACTCGCACGTCCTGTGGCACGACCCCTACCCGCTGCTGACGCTGTGGGCTGAGCACACCGAGCGGATCCGGATGGGCACCTGCGTCACGAACCCGGGGACGCGCGAGCCGACCGTCACCGCATCGGCGCTGGCCACGCTGAACGAGATCAGCGGGGGACGAGCCGATCTCGGCATCGGTCGAGGCGATTCAGCCCGGCGGGTCCTCGGCAAGCCGCCGATCACGCTGGCCCACACGGAGGAAGCGATCCGGGTCATCCGCGAGCTCGTGGAGGGCCGCTCCGTCGTCTACGAGGGCACCGAGCTCCAGCTTCCATGGGCCGGCACGTGGAAGCTGCCCGTCTGGGTCGCCGGCTACGGCCCGATGGCCCTGGCGATGACCGGTCGGGTGGCCGACGGGGTCATCCTCCAGCTGGCCGACCCCGATCTCATCCGGTGGTTCGTCGCCCAGGTCCGAGAGGCGGCCGCCGGGGCGGGACGGGACCCGATGGCGATCCGCGTCCAGGCCGCGGCGCCGCTGCACCTCGCGCCGCGGGATCATGGTCGGGAGCGGACGCGGTGGTTCCCGGCGCTCGTTTCGAACCACGTCGTCGACCTCGTCAACAAGTACCCGCGCGAGCAGCTGCCGGATTCGCTGACCGGCTACGTTCGCGACCGGACCGGCTACGACTACCACCACCACGCCGAGGTCGGGTCATCGAACGCCGGGTTCGTCGGCGACGAGGTCACGGATCGCTTCTGCGTCCTGGGCGACGCCTCGGAGGTGATCGAGAAGCTCCGCGTCCTGGAGGACGCGGGCGTCGACCAGTTCAACGTCTACCTCATGAACGGCGACGAGCGCGAGCAGCTGGAGAAGATCGGACGCGAGATCCTGCCGGCGTTCGCCGGCGCCGTGACAGGGTAGGATCGAAACCGTCGCAGATCTGCGGAAAGGAAGGACGATGGACAAGAAGGCAAAGGTCCCCAAGAAGCCGAAGAGCGGCAAGAAGGACAAGAGCAAGTAACCCCCGGGGGCGCGAGGGCCCTCTGCGCACTCCGAAGGTCCGGCGTACGAAGGTCCGCCTTGTCGCGGGGGGCCTCGTCGCCCACGATTCCGGGCCCCGCCGGGGCGGACCGGCGGCGCGCAGCGGAGGTGTACCCGTGTCGATCCTGGCGTTCCGTCGCCGCGACCCGTGGTGGGCCCTCGATGGACCCGCCGCTCGGCGCGCCCGGCGCCGAAAGCAGCTCGTCTCGCTGCTCGCGTTCCTGACCTCGGTGGCCGCGGTCAGCGGCGCTGCGATGGCGTGGGCCATCCAGCTCGGTCTGGGGGAATCCCTGGGTCTGCCCTTCCGCCTCGCGCTCGGCTGACCCGGCGTCGCGGACGCCACCCGGGGCGGCTGCGTGGGGCCTGCGGGTGCAGATACCAACCCCAATGGTGGTACGGAGTTGATTCGCACCTCCGGGGCTCTTCCGCACGCGGACCCTCCAGCTGAACTCGCGCCTCCGGGCGAAGCACCTCCAGCCGGCAGCGGGCTGTGCCGAGCACCACCCGGGTTGGTAGATGGAGCCGACGCGGCCAACTTCCTGGTCGGGTGAGCGCGGCGCTCGCCGGAGTGGCGCGATCCTCATCGAGGGGGAGCGGCGGCGGCGCCGGGCGAAACCGGGCCGCCGCCGCACAGACCCCGCCTTACCTCGCGAAGCGGCTGGGGAACTGCGCGATGATGCCGGCACTGAGCATGTCGGCCATCTCCAGGATCTGGAGGTGGATCTCGTCGTAGGCCGCGATGTCGTCGGCGTAGCGACCCTCGAGCCTGGCCACGGCTTCCCGCAGCGTGAGATCGAGGTGCGATCGCATCATGGCCCGCATGTCCTCGAGCGGCAAGCTCCGCGGGTTCGCATTCGACAGGAATGACGCGATCTCGTCGGCGTTCGCGTACCACGCCTCGGAGGCCGATGCCACCGCATCGGCATCGCCAGCCTTGGCCGCAGCGACGAGGTCGGCCGCGGTGAGGATGTGTTCGCGCAGCAGCTCGGTCAGGGCGTTGGCCGCCTCGTCCCCGTAGAACGGCCGGACGGCATCGCCGATGTCCGCCTGGTTGGCCAGGAGCCGGTCGACGGTCGGGCCGACGTCCGGCAGGGTCTCGGCAGTCGTCGCGGCGCTGACGATGAACTGCCTGGTCCAGACGATGTGGTCTTCCCACAGCTGCCGCATCGCGTCGTGGAAGGCGACGCGGGTGTCGGTTGCGCCTCGGTCGTGGCTTGGGTGGCCGGTCGCCACACCGCCCGTGAGAACGAGCAACGCGACGATTGCCGGGATGATTGCGACGGCGAGCTTGCGAGACATGGCTGGGCTCCTTCTCAGGGGCTGACCGTGACGGTCCCCTGCATGTTCTGCGGGTGGAGATGGCAGACGTAGCGGTAGGTGCCGGGCGTCTCGAACCGGAAGGTCGCGGACGCGCTCGGCCGCATGACCAGGGGTGCCGAGGCGAGGTCGTCGTCGACGAACTGGACCGAGTGGGTGAAGTGATCGCGGTTCGTCCACGTGACCATGGCGCCGACGCTGACGACGATCGCCGGCGGGTCGAACCGGTACGACGGCGGAAGGTCGACCGTCGTGGTCTCGGCCGGGGCAGCCGAGCTGCCACCGGGCGTGCATCCGGCGGCGACCAGCGCCGCGAGCACGACCATGGCGGCCACGGTGCGGCGAGTGGCTCGCACCGGCGTCACCCTCGGGCGACCCGCGGGGCGGGCCCGAAGACGGCCCGACCGGCAGCCACGAAGACGAGGCCGAAGGCGAGCAGGTCCAGGACCTCGCTGACGGTGTGGGCGAACAGGAACACGGTCCAGTCGAGGTGGTAGGTCATGTAGCTCACCTCGGCCAGGGCGAACAAGGCGAAGCCCCATCCGAGCGTCGTGGCGCCGGCGCCGAACGACCGCCAGGCGAAGTACGCACCGGCAGCGAACAGGACGACATGGACGACGAGGAAGCCGACGGGCGGGATCTGGTTGACGAAGTCACCGAACGGCATCGAACGCTTTCCCTTCCTGCCGGTGCGACCGGCGTGTCGAACGAGCCCCGTCGATCACGATGCCGACGAGGACCAGGACCATGCCGACAACGACCACGAGGTGCGCCAGGTGCTCGCCGATCGAGAACCCAACCGAGGAGACCTCCAGGTGGGCCTGGGCGAGAACGGCGTGCTCCAGGGCGTCGGCGAGCAAGCCGATTGCGATCACGAACCCGCCCAGCTTCGCGGCCCTCGGCACGGGTAGGCCACCGGTGAGGGCGCCGCGCAGGTCCGATCGGGAGCGGGAGACGTCCATGGGCGATCCCTCCTGGGATTGTATGGCTAGTCGTGAGTTGTTATAGAGCCTTGCCGCCGCGCTGTCAACACTTGCACTAGTGACGACTCGCGATAGACTGGATCGCATGCCGGACCCTCAGATCGCCGATCCCATCTCCGCCGTCGCCCCGCTCGGAGAGCCCGGCCGCCGCCGGCTGTATGACTTCGTGGTCGCCGCCGGGGCCCCCGTCGACCGCGACGCCGCGGCCCGGGGTGTCGGGATCGGACGGCCGCTGGCGGCGTTCCACCTCGATCGCCTCGTCGCGGCCGGCCTGCTCGACGTCGTGTTCCAACGACGCAGCGGCCGGAGCGGTCCCGGTGCCGGGCGACCGGCGAAGTTCTACATTCGGCCGGCGAACGCCGAGATCGCGGTCAGCCTGCCGCCGCGCGGGTATGACGTCGCCGCCGACGTCCTGGCCGCAGGCATCGAGCGCGCCCCCGCGGCTCGGGCGGACGTCCTGGCTGCGGCACGCGAGCGCGGCCGCGCGATGGCCGGCGCCTCGGCGGATCTCCTGGCGGCCATCGAGGCCGCCGGCTACGAGCCGGACGTCGAAGCCGACGGAACGGTCCGGCTTCGGAACTGCCCGTTCCACCGCCTGGTGGCCACGCATCGCGACCTGACGTGCTCGATGAACCTGGCGCTCCTCGGGGGCGCTGCCGATGCCGCGCCCGGGCGCCGCTACGAAGCCGTGGCGCGGCCGGAGGATGGCCGCTGCTGCGTCGCCTTCGTCCCGCTCGAGCCCGGCGCCGATGACGCTCCGCCGGTGCGCACCGACCGGTGACCGCGGGCTTCCGGCCTCGGTAGCATGTCCCTCCGGATCGAAGGAGGAGCCATGCGGACCCTGGTCACCAACGGCACGATCGTCACCGCCGACGGCTCGTTCGCGGGCGACGTGCTCGTCGACGGCGAGCGGATCGCCCAGATCGGCGCTGGGCTGGCGGGTGCGGGCGTGACCGCCGACGAGACGATCGACGCGACCGGCAGGTACGTCATCCCGGGCGGCATCGACGTCCACACCCACATGGAGCTGCCGTTCGGTGGGACGTTCGCCAAGGACACCTTCGAGACGGGCACCCGGGCGGCCGCCTTCGGCGGCACCACGACGATCGTCGACTTCGCCGTCCAGTCGCGCGGCAGGACGCTGCGCGAGGGCCTCGACGCGTGGCACGCCAAGGCCGAGGGCAATGCCGTCGCGGACTACGGCTTCCACATGATCATGAGCGACGTCAACGATGCGTCGCTCAGGGAGATGGACCAGCTCGTCGCCGAGGGCGTCCCGGACTTCAAGCTGTTCACCGCCTACCCGGGCGTGTTCTTCAGCGACGACGGGGCGATCTTCCGGGCGATGAAGCAGACCGCAAAGAACGGCGGCCTGATCATGATGCACGCCGAGAATGGGCTGGCCATCGACGTCATCGCAGCCGAGACGTTCGAGGCCGGGACGACAGACCCGATCGGCCACGGCCTGGCTCGCTACTCGGTCCTCGAGGGTGAGGCGACGAACCGGGTGATCCGGCTCGCGCAGGCGGCGGACGTCCCCGTCTACATCGTCCATCTCTCGGCGCGCGAGGCGCTCAACGCTGTCCGCCAGGCCCGCGACGAGGGCCTGCCGGCCTTCGCCGAGACCTGCCCGCAGTACCTGTTCCTGTCGCTCGACGACCTCGGCAACGGCTTCGAGGGGGCGAAGTTCGTCTGTTCGCCGCCGCTCCGGACGAAGGATCACTGGGAGGAGCTCTGGCGGGGGCTCGTGAAGGACGATCTCCAGGTCGTCTCGACCGACCACTGCCCGTTCGACTTCCATGGCCAGAAGGAGCTCGGCCGG
This sequence comes from Candidatus Limnocylindrales bacterium, assembly GCA_052038965.1. Classification (GTDB taxonomy): domain Bacteria; phylum Chloroflexota; class Limnocylindria; order Limnocylindrales; family CSP1-4; genus UBA5189. The sequence goes on from JBQGDI010000094.1 coordinate 15,592, forward strand.
GGCGACTTTCGGAAGGTCCCGAACGGCCTGCCGGGGGTCGAGGACCGGATCGACCTGCTCCACGACGGCGGCGTCGTCGCGGGCCGGATCTCGCGGGAGCGCTGGGTCGAGATCACCTCGACGGCACCGGCGAAGCTGTTCGGCATGTACCCCCGCAAGGGCGCCATCGCCGTCGGCTCGGACGCCGACCTCGTCGTCTATGACCCCAACCGACAGCGCACGATCTCGGCCAAGACCCACCACATGGACGTCGACTATTCGTGCTACGAAGGCCGGCAGGTCCAAGGCCGCCCGGACGTCGTGATGAGCCGCGGCACGGTCATCGTCCGGAACGGCGAGTTCACCGGCCGCAAGGGCCACGGTCGCTTCGTGAAGCGCGGGCCGGCCGGTTTCGCGCGGCTGGCCTAGATGGCCCTCGCGCGCGATCCCGACGGGAACCTGGTCCAGCTGCAGGCGTGGTCAGGGTGACCGAGTCCGAGCGCCGATTGCGGCTGGTCGCGGACGTCGACCGGCTGGCCGAGATCCGCGCTTTCGTCCGGGAACGCGTCGCCGAGTTCGGGGGCTCGAAGCGCGTCGTCGACGACCTGGTCCAGGCTGTCGACGAGGCCACCTGCAACGTGATCGTCCACGGCTACCGAGGCCGGGCGGGCGAGATCGAGATCGAAGCCGCGCTGCGGGACGGCCGCATCGAGCTCACGGTCCTCGACCGGGCGCCGGTCTTCGACCCCACCGCAGCTCCCGCGCCCGACACGAGCCATGCGCCCGTGCCGCGCCGCCCGGGCGGGATAGGCGTCGGGATCCTCCTGCTCCGAACGATGACCGACGCGGTGCGACATCATGTCCGCCCCGGGGGCGGCAACGCGCTGACGCTGGTCAAGTCGATCGAGGAGTCCGGAAGGGAGGGCTGAGATGGCGATGACGATCGACGTCGAGCGGGTCGACGGGAACCCGGCGGTGACCGTGATCGCCCTCGACGGGGAACTCGACGCCTCTAACTACGAGCGCGTGATCGAGACCGTCCGAGGCGCCTGGGCCGACGGCTCGCGCGGGCTCGTGCTCGACCTCTCCAAGCTCTCCTTCATGGCCAGCTCGGGCCTGTTCGCCCTGCATTCGGCCGTCCGGATCATGCGTGGCGAGACCCCGCCAGATCCCGAAGCCGGCTGGGGCGCGCTCCACGAGATGGCCGCCGACCAGGCTCACCAGACGCCGCATGTCCGGCTCGCCGCGCCGCAGGAAGCGATCGCCAGGGTCCTCGAACGGACCGGCATGAGCCAGCTCTTCCCGGTCGACCCAGACCGCGGCGCGGCGGTCGCGGCACTCCAGGCCTGACGACGAGCGGGCCCGAGCCGTCGCCGGGACCGGGCGCAGCGGGACTCGCCGCGCTCGCCGAGATCGTCGGCGAGGAGGTCCTCGCCGCGCTTCGCGAGGCTGCCGCCCGACCGGATGCGCGGGCCCTGCGCCAGGCACTCCGGACCCTGTACGCCGAGGCGAACGACCGCGCCGGTGAGGGCTGGCGGCTCGAGGAGGAGTTGCGCGTCGCCCAGCGGATCCAGCGGAGCCTCGTGCTCGTGCCGAAGGCCGAGATCGATGGCTGGGAGCTCGCGAGCGACTATCGTCCGGCTCGCGAGATCGGCGGCGACTTCTTCGACGTGTTCCCGCTCATCGATCCGGATCGCGGTCACGAGCTGGCGATCGTCATCGCGGACGTGTCCGGCAAGGGGATCTCGGCCGCCCTCCTGATGGCCTTCCTGCGGCCGCTCATCCGGGCTGCGGTGGATCGGACGGGCGAGCCGGCCGTCGCGCTCGAGCGGGTGAACCGGATCCTCGTCGAGGAGCGGCGGACGGGCCTGTTCGTGACCGCCCTGTGCGGGGTGCTCGACACCCGGGCCGGGGTATTCCGATTCGCGAATGCGGGCCACGAACCACCGCTCCTCGTGCCCGGCGACGGATCGCCGGTCCGGGCCATCCCCGGCAACGGCCCGCTGATCGGGATGTTCGGACGACTCGGCCTCGGACTCGAGTCGGTGGCGCTCGCCGCGGGCGATCTGCTGGCGCTCCACACCGACGGCCTGACGGACGCGCGCGCTGGCGGCGGCGCGCGATTCGGCGAGGAGCGGCTGGCGCTGGCGTTCGAAACCCACCGGGGCATCCCGGCCGACGAGGTCGTCGAGCGCGTCATCGGGGAGGTGCTGGATTTCCAGGGCGCGGCGCCGGCCGCGGACGACATGGCCCTCGTGGCGGTGCGCCGGCGACCGGCCTCCGGGTAGTCCCCGCGGCCGGCCGGGGCTACGCCAGCTGCGACACGGCCTGTGCCTCGGCAGGCGCCTCGTACGCCCTCGCGAATGCGGTCGCGCGACGGGCGATGACGACGCCCAGGAAGCCGAGGACGAGGGCGTTGACCGGGTGCAGGGCGGCCACGAACGGCGCGTCGATGCGGAACCACGGCAGCATCGTCTGGACCACGGCGAGGACCAGCAGCGTCAGCGCCGGCTTGATCGTCGACTCGACCCGGGCGACCGCCATGGCGAGCAGGACGATCAGCGCCACCAAGGGGATCAGGTAGCCGAAGTCCCGATGCTGCGCGAGGCTGCCGGCGCCGAAGATGCCGACGCCGGCGAGGAACACCTGGACGACCACCGCCGCGACGAACAGCCACGCGATGCCGGCGGCGGCGAGTCGAATGCCCTTCATCAGAACGACCCTCCCGGGAGACGCAGGTTGACGCGGGCGATCGTCCCTGTCCCGGCGTCCCGACGTCATCGGCGCACCGTCCCGGACGATCCGGGATTGGTGGACGTGGACGCGGCCCAGGCCAGGCTGACCGCGACCCAGGCCACCGCGAGCGCGTTCACCGCGTGCAGCGCCGCAATCCACGGAGCCGTCCCGGCAAGGAGCGGCAGGAAGGTCTGGATCGCGAAGAGCACGAGGAGGACGACCGAGAGCCGGCGGGCCCTCGTCGTGCCGGCGGCCGCGGCGAGCAGCACCAGGACCGGTGCCAGCCAGCCGTAGAGGTAGGCGAAGTCGGCGTGCAGTCCGGTCCACGGCTCGACGTCGAAGACCCGCAGGCCAACCAGGAAGAACTGGACGACGACACAGGCCACGAACAGCCACGCGACCGCGGCGAAGGCCCGCCGGAAGACCGTCGCGAATGGAGTCTCGCGAGCGGGATCCGTCAAGCGCCGTCGCCGCGACGACCGGACGCCGGCGCCGTCCCGAGGCCGGCCTCGCGCGCCCGAACGATCGCCTGCGACCGATCGGCGACCATGAGCTTGCCGAGGATCGTGCTGACGTGGTTCCGCACGGTCTTCGAGCTGATGGCCAGCCGCGCCGCGATCGCGGCGTTGGACTCGCCCCGGGCGATCCGGTCGAGGACTTCGCGCTCCCGGATCGTCAGCTCCGGGAAGGGCGTCACCCGCAGCTGGGTCGAGGCGGCAAAGAAGGCCTGCACGCGGCGCGCCACGCTGGCCCCGAAGATGGCGCCGCCGCGACCGATCGATTCGATCGCCATCGCCAGCTCACCGCGATCGGCGTCCTTGAGCAGGTAGCCGCGAGCACCGGCCCGCATCGCGCTGAACACCGAGTCGTCATCCTGGAACATCGTCAGCACCAGGACGCCCGTCTCGGGGCGTTGCCCCGTGATCGCCCGGGTCGCATCGATCCCGCTTCGCCCCGGCATGCCGAGGTCCATCAGGACGACGTCCGGCTGGAGGCTGGCCGCGAGGCGCACGGCCGCGTCGCCATCCTCGGCCTCGCCCACGAGCTCGACGCCCGGCAGCGACGTCAGGACCGCGCGGAGCCCATCGCGGTAGAGGGGGTGGTCGTCCACGACCATGACGCGGAGAGATCCTTGCGGCATCAACCGGGGTCGCGCATCGGGAGGATCGCGCGAACGTGCGTCCCGCCGGCCTGCGCCGTCTCCACGAGCAGCGATCCCCCGAGCTCCTCCGCCCGCTCCCGCATCGACCGCAGGCCCACGCCTGCCGACGCGCCCTCCAGGCCCCGGCCGTCGTCGGCGACCTCGACCAGCAGCGCGTCGCCGTGCGTGGCGATCTCCAGCATGGCCCGATGGGCGCCGCTGTGCCGCATGGCGTTCGTGAGCGCCTCCAAACTGATGCGGTAGGCGGCGACCTCGACGGCGGCAGGCAGGCCCGGGAGCGTCGCCGGCACGCGGATCTCGATCTGCGGGCCACCCGCCGGGCCACCGGCGAATGCGGCCGCCTGCTCCCGGAGTGCGCCGACGAGGCCGAGCTCGTCGAGCGCCGGCGGTCGCAGGTCGTACGTGACCCGCCTGACCTCCTCGATCGCGCGCCTCGTGCCCGCGGCAAGCTCGCCCAGGAGATGCTGGGCATCTCCCGGCCGGTCGCCGAGCGTCGCCCGCGCGGCCTCCATCTTCATGAGGGTCCCGGCGAGCGTCGGACCCAGGCCGTCGTGGAGGTCGCGACGCAATCGTCGCCGCTCCTCCTCGCGGGCGGTGATCAGGCGCAGGCGCGACCGCCGCAGGTCCGCGGTCAGGCGCGCGGCCTCGAGGGCCGGCCCGGCCTGTCGGGCGAGCCCATCGAGCAGCCGCAGGTCGGCATCGTCGAAGCGCTCGCGGGCGGATCGTGGCGCGAGGACGAGCCAGCCGATGGTGCTCCCGCGATGCACGAGCGGCAGACGCAGGATGTCCGCCGGCGAGAGGTCCGCCGGTCGACGGCCGATCGATGCCGCCGGCCGCCCGGCGCCATCCTCGAGCTCGATCGCGACGTACGGCAGGCGAAGGGCGCTCGCGACCGTCTCCACCACCACCCCCGGCACCGCCTCCGGCTCGACCGACGCCTCCAGCTGCGTCCCGAGCCTGGTGATTGCGAGATACGGGTCGTTCCGATCGCCGTACATCACCTGGTCGACGGTCCGCTGGAGACGATCACGGAGCGGCAGGGCGAGCAGCGCGCCGGCGCCGGTGGCGAGGAGGGCGATCGCGTACGGCACGTCGTCCGGCAGCAGTGCCCGGAGGACCACCGCGGAGGCCGCGTAGAGGACCAGGATCCCGACCGTCAGGAGCGCGTAGACGGTCGATCGATCGATGATCCGGGGGCGCTCGCGACGTGCTCGTCCGAGCTCGAGCCGGTCGTTGGCCCGAGCGGAGGCAGCGGCGCGCTGGACGTTCGTCGCCATCGGCCTCTCGCGTCTCGGCGTCACGGGTCCAACGGACCGCCGCGACGCACGGTGCAGTCTAGGTCGGGCCGGCAAGCCCGCCGGCCGACGCCGGGGGATAGGATGCCGCACCACGGTCCCAGGTTCGCGGGTCCCGCGTCCCGGCTGGGCCGGGACTCTACGTGCCGGCCCGGAAGGCACGCCGCCGGACCCGCGTCGAATCCGGCCTGCGTTCGCCGGTTGGTGTTCACGCGACTCGGGATCTGGTAGGTTCGAGGCGAGGAGGGCTCCCCGAACCTTTCCCGCCTCCCATCCCCCGAGACCCCTGCGCATGGAGGCTCGCCCGTGTTCTTCGAGGATCAGGACCCGTACGCCGTGCTCGGCGTCGCCACGGCCGCCGACCATGACTCGATCCGGTCCGCCTACCGAGCGCTGGCGCGCCGATACCACCCCGATGTCGCCACGTCCGCCTGGGCGCGCCAACGGATGATCGAGGTCAATCGCGCCTGGGAGATCCTCGGCGATCCCGCTCGGCGCGCCGTGCACGACCGCCGTGTTCGCTGGGGCGGTGGCGGCCCGAACGAGGCGGACAGGCCGCCGACCCCACCGCGCGGTGGTGCGCAGAAGCCGGCCTGGGTGGTCCGCCAGGCCGCGAGGGGCCGTCCGGTCGGCTGACGCCCGCTCGACTGGCGACGGCTCGGCTGGCGCGCGCGCTCCGTCGCGCGACGCCTACCGAGTGCGCGGGAAGCCCAGGTCGACCTTCGAGGTCCCGGGGTCCGGCCAGCGCGCAGTGACGACCTTCGCGCGGGTGTAGAACTGGATGCCCTCGGGGCCGTACATGTGCAGGTCGCCGAACAGCGACGCTTTCCAGCCGCCGAAGCTGTAGTACGCCACCGGCACCGGGATCGGGACGTTGATGCCGACCATCCCGACGTTCACGTCGAACTGGTACTGCCGGGCGGCGCCGCCGTCGCGGGTGAAGATCGCCGTGCCGTTGCCGTAGGGGTTGTCGTTGACGAGTCGGAGGGCGTCGTCGTACGAGTCGACACGGGTCACGGTCAGGACCGGTCCGAAGATCTCGTCGCGGTAGCAGTCCATCCCGGGTTGGACACCATCGATGAGCGAGGCGCCGAGGAAGAACCCGTCCGACTCCCGGTACAGCGCGTGCTCGCGGCCGTCGGCCACGACCTGGGCCCCCTGCTCGACCGCGCTGTCGAGGTACGACGCAACCTTGTCACGGTGCTGCCGCGTGACGAGCGGCCCCCTCTCGGCCGCCGGATCGCTGCCCGGCCCGACGTGGATCCTGGGCAGCCGGGCCCGGATCGCCTCGACGAGCGGGTCGCCGACGGCGCCGACGGCGACGATCGTGGCGATGGCCATGCAGCGCTCGCCGGACGACCCATAGCCGGCGGAGACCGCGGCGTCGGCGGCCATGTCGACGTCGGCGTCCGGCAGGACGACCATGTGGTTCTTTGCGCCGCCGAGGGCCTGGACGCGCTTGCCCTGACGGGTGCCGGTCTCGTAGATGTAGCGCGCGATCGGCGTCGAGCCGACGAACGACACGGCGACGACGCCGGGGTGCTCGAGGATCCGGTCGACGGCAACCTTGTCGCCCTGGACGACGTTGAACACGCCGGCCGGCAGGCCGGCCTCGGCCAGCAGCTCGGCGATGAAGATCGAGGCCGACGGATCCTTCTCCGAGGGCTTCAGGACGAACGTGTTCCCGCAGGCGATGGCGTTCGCGAACATCCACATCGGGACCATCGCCGGGAAGTTGAAGGGCGTGATCCCGGCCACGACGCCGAGGGGCTGGCGGATCTGGTAGACGTCGATGCCCGTCGAGACCTGCTCGCTGAAGCCGCCCTTGAGGAGCTGCGGCACGCCGCACGCGAACTCGAGGTTCTCGATGCCCCGGGCGACCTCGCCGAGGGCATCGGACGGCACCTTGCCATGCTCTGCGGTCAGGTACCCGGCGATGTCCTTGCGATGGGCGTCGGCCAGGTTCCGGATCCGGAACATGATGTCCGTGCGCTTCGAGAGCGAGGTCGCCCGCCACGCCGGGAAGGCCGCTTGTGCGGCCGCGATCGCCGCGTCGACCTCTTCGACCGAGGCGAGGTCGACCTCCCGGGCCAGCTGGCCGGTCGCCGGGTTGAAGACCGGGCCGCGCCGGCCGGACGTGCCGGCCACGCGTCGACCGCCGATCCAGTGCGGCACGGTCTCGGTGGCGGCGCTTGGGCGCTCGATGTCGGGCTCGGCGACCTGGGTCATGGGGACGCACCTCGGGTTCGCAGGCGGGAAGTCGGCTGTCGTGTGCTCGACAGAGTACCGCCGACCGTCCAGTCGGCTCGTGGCGGGCGATCGATGCCGATCAGACGGGCTCGGCGTCCAGCTCCGAGCGTGAGTCGAGCGGCGAGCTGAGCGGCGCACGGGCTCGCTCGACGATGCCGACGACCGCCGTCCCGAGCACGACCACGGCCAGCACCTGCTCCGTCCTGAACGGCCCCACGACGGCCATGTCACGCCAGGTGAAGCCGACGGCCACCCGGGCGATCGCCCACAGCCCGAGGGCAACGAACAGCGCGGCGCCGTCGCGCCGGGCCACGACCTCGAGGCGCGAGATGAAGCCGAGCGCGATCATCGCCACCCCGAGCGCGAGCGCCTCGTAGAGCT
>JBQGDI010000095.1:0-14631 GCA_052038965.1 Candidatus Limnocylindrales bacterium
CTTCCCGACCTTGTAGGCGATGCCCTGGTCCTTGCACTGGTCCTCGGTCAGGCCGACCGAGGCGATCTCGGGGCGGCAGTAGGTCGCGCGCGGCTGGGCGGTGTAGTCCATCGGGTGGACGTCGCGGTCGCCGGCGATGACATGCGCCGCCAACAGGCCCTCGTGCCCGGCCGTGTGCGCGAGCATCAGCCCGCCGACGACGTCGCCGATCGCGTAGAGATGCGGCTCGCGCGTCCGCATCGTCCGCAGGTCGACCTTGACGAAGCCCTTCTCGAGCTCGGCCTTCGTCGTTTCGAGGCCGACGTCCTCGACGTTCGGGGCGCGGCCGGTCGCCACGAGGAGCATCTCGGCCGAGATCTCCGAGGCGTCCTTGCCCTCCGGCCCGACCGACATCCGGACACCGGCCTTCGAGGCCTTGACGGCCGGCGGGTCGAAGCGGGCGTTGGTCATCACGGTCATGCCGCGGCGGGTGAACGAGCGCTCGAGCGCCTGGCCGACCTCGCGGTCCTCGAGCGGCACGAGCGACGGCAGGTACTCGAGCAGCGTCACCTTGACGCCGAGATCGTGATACATCGACGCGAACTCGACCCCGACCGCGCCGGCGCCGACGACGATGACGCTCTCCGGCAGCACCTCCATGCGGAGGATGTCGTCCGAGGTCACGATCCTCTTGCCGTCGATCTCCAGACCCGGCAGCGACTTCACCCGAGAGCCCGTCGCGAGGATGACGTCGTTGCCCTGGAGGACCCGCTCGCCGCCGGGGTTGTCGCCGTCGGCAGCCATCTGGACGCGGACCGTCCGCGGGCCGTCGAGACGGCCGCGGCCGCCGATCCAGGCGATCTTGTTCTTGTCGATGAGGCTCTTGAGGCCGGTCCACATCCGCTTCACGACCTGGTCCCGGCGCGCGGCCATCCGGGCGTAGTCGAACGTCACCTCGCCGATGTCGAGGCCGAAGTCCTTGGCATGCCGGGCTCGCTCGACGAAGGCCGCCGACTCGAGCAGCGCCTTGGTCGGGATGCAGCCGATGTGAAGGCACGTCCCACCGATCTTCGATTCATCGACGAGGGCGACCTTGAGCCCGAGCTGCGCGGCCCGGAAGGCGGCCGTGTAGCCGCCCGTTCCGGCGCCGAGGACGACGAGGTCGAAGTCGTTGGACGAGCCGACGGCCATGGCTTAGCGGCGATCTCCCGCTCGAGGGGTGCTCCCGATGCCGCTGGCGCGTGGGCGCGCGACGGCCAGCCGTCGGGAGGGGTGGGTCATCGACGGGGATGGTAGGCGGGGCCCCGACGAGCCGCAACCGAGAGGCCCGAACCGTCCGGCGCTCGGAATGCCCGTCGGCCGAATCGTCATGCCGGGGCCAGCGGAGCGTCGATGAGCCGGTGCTAGACTCCCGCCCGTCGGGCTCCCCTACGGTCCACGGAAGGCGATGGTCGACCTCCTCGTCCGGGCTCTCCTCGTCGTCCTCGGCTACCTCGCCGGATCGATTCCCGTGAGCGTGCTCGTCGCCAAAGCCACCGGCGGCCCAGATCCGCGGACCGTCGGCTCGGGTCGGACGGGTGGCACGAACGCGCTCCGCGCCTTCGGACCGAGGTGGGCCGCGGTCGTGGTCCTGGGCGACCTCGCGAAAGGCGCCGTCCCGGTGCTGGTGACGCGCTGGCTGACCGGCGGCGACGCGCTCGCCGAGGTGCTGGTGGCCGCCGCCACCGTGATCGGAGCGGTCCGCTCGGTGTTCCTGCGGTTCGCCGGCGGCGGCCGCGGTGTCTGCACCGGCGTCGGGACGATGCTCGTCCTGCAGCCGCTGACGGTCATCCTCGCCGCGCCGGTCTTCTTCCTCGTCATCCTCGCGACCCGCTACGTGTCGCTCGGCTCGCTCCTCGGCTCCGCGGCGATGTTCCCGGCGATGCTGCTCATCTGGGCGGTCGCCTCTGGCGCCGTGCCGCCGGCCTACCTCGTCTGGGCGGCCGTCGGACCGGTCCTCATCTGGATTGCCCACGCCGACAACATCGAGCGGCTCCTCCGCGGCACGGAGCGCAAGTTCGACCTCGGGCTGCTCGGCGGCCGCCGCGGCGGCGTGTAGCGAGGTTGCCGGCCGCGGACATGAAGCGACCCGGGTCGGCTGACCACCCGGGTCGTGGAGTGGCTCTGGTACCGCGGCCTCAACGCGGGCCGCGTGCCGAGAGGAGTGCTGGGTGATTCGGTAGGGTGCTCCCCTAGCCCCGCATCGTGCGGAAGCAATCGGAGCAATAGACGGGCTTGCCGCTCGTCGGGCGGAACGGGACACGCGCCTCGTTGCCGCAATTGGAGCAGGTGGCGCTGAACATCTCGCGCGGGCCACGGTCGTAGCCGCCCGAGCTGTAGCTGCCACCCGAGGAATAGCCACCGCCGCCGCCGCCACCACCGTAGCTGCCGGCGTCGCCGTAGCTCGAGTAGCCCGCGCCGGACGACTGGCGCGCGGCCTTGCGGGCGGCCCGGTCGGTCGGGCAGCGCCGCGGCTCGGTGAAGCCGCGCTGGGCGTAGAAGTCCTGCTCGGAGGCGGTGAAGACGAACTGCTGGCCGCAGTCCGCGCAGGTCAGGGTCTTATCCGTGTACAACGAAACTCCTCTCGTCGACCGCCGCGATCCCGCTCGGGTCTCGCGTCAGCCGTGAGAGGAGTCCGGTTCGAGGTGGTCTTCGCGTATGCAGTCGTGGCCGCGCCACGACATTGGGCGGGCCGAGCATACGCGCTCGATCCCGATCTGGCTAGCCCGCAGTTCGTTGCAGTTGCGTTATCCCTCTTGACGATCGCGCCGGGGAGATTCGAGAGCCTCGGGATCAGTCCTCCCGCGCCCAGCCGAGCGAGCGCTCGACCGCCCGGCGCCAGCCACGCAGCCGCCGATCGCGAAACGCGGGGTCCAGCCGGGGCTCGAACCGCCGGTCGAGGGCCCATTTGGCCTCGATGTCGGCGAGGTCGTTCCAGTAGCCGACGGCGAGGCCGGCGAGGTACGCCGCACCGAGGGCGGTTGTCTCGGCGACGATCGGCCTCTCGACGGCCACGGCCAGGACGTCGGCCTGGAGCTGCAGCAGCAGGTCGTTCGACGCAGCACCGCCGTCGACTCGAAGCGTCTCCAGCCGCTCGCCCGAATCGGCCGCCATCGCGTCGAGGACGTCGGCGACCTGGTAGGTGATCGACTCGAGGGTCGCGCGAGCGAGGTGGGCCAGCGTCGTCCCGCGGGTGATCCCGATGATGGTGCCGCGGGCGTCCGGGTCCCAGTGCGGGGCGCCGAGGCCGGTGAACGCCGGGACCAGGTACACGCCTCCGGAATCGGGCACCTGGCGGGCCAGGGTTTCGACGTCGGCCGAGGCCGCGAAGGCACGAAGCCCGTCGCGCAGCCACTGCACCGCCGAGCCCGCCGAAAAGACCGAGCCCTCGAGCGCGTAGGTGACGGGGCCGCCTGGCTCGAGCTGCCAGCCGACCGTGGTGAGCAGGCCGTTCGCCGACGGCCGTCGCTGCGGGCCGGTGTTGAGGAGCAGGAAGGCGCCGGTCCCGTAGGTGTTCTTGGCCTGGCCGGGCCGGAAGCAGGCCTGTCCGAAGGTGGCCGCCTGCTGATCGCCGGCGAGCGCCGCGATCGGGATCGGCCGGCCGAAGAGCTCGGGGTCCGTTGAGCCGAACCGGTCCGAGCTCGGGCGGACCTCGGGCAGCAGGGGTCGCGGGACGCCGACGAGGGCCAGCAGCTCGTCGTCCCAGGCGAGACGGCTGATGTCGAGGAGGAGCGTCCGGCTGGCGTTCGAGACGTCGGTCGCGTGGACGCGCCCACCAGTCAGCCGCCACAGCAGGAACGCGTCGACGGTCCCGAACGCGAGTTCGCCGCGCTCGGCGCGCGTCCGGAGGTCGATGCCGCGACCGGCAGGGTGGCCGGCGGGCCTGGCGTCGAGGATGTGGGCGATCTTGGGACCCGAGAAGTAGGCGTCGAGGGGCAGGCCGGTCCGCTCACGGAAGGTCGGCTCGTGGCCAGCCGCGCGCAGGCGCTCGCAGGCCGGGGCCGTGATCCGGCTCTGCCAGACGATGGCATCGGCCACCGGCCGGCCGGTCGCCCGGTCCCAGACGATCGTCGTCTCGCGCTGGTTCGTGATGCCGATGGCCGCGATCCGCGCGGGGCCGCCGACCTGGGCAACGACGTCGCGCGCGACCGCGAGCTGCGACGCCCAGATCGCCTCGGGATCGTGGGCCACGTGGCCAGGCGTCGGGAACCGCTGCTCGAACGGCTGCTGGGCGGCGGCGACCGGCCGGCCGTCGCGCCCGAACGCGATCGCGCGCGAGGAGGTCGTGCCCTGGTCGAGGGCCAGGATGAGGCGCGAATCGCCGCTCACTCGAGCGACGAGCGCGGGACGCCGAATTCACGCCGGGCCCGCTCGAGGTACGCCGCGACCTCGCGCTTCCGGCGGGTAGCGTCCCAGCCGAGCTCGTCGCCGAGGATCTCGGCGGCCCGCGGCGCGATCGAGGCGCCGCGATCCGGCAGCTCCTGGGCGAGCCGCATCCGTCGCGCCAGCACGTCGTCGAGCGAGAGCGCGAGCTCGTGGCGAGCCGCCCAGGCGACCTCGGCCTCGAGGTGCTCGATGCCCAGCCCGAGCGGGACCGCGAGGTCCAGCTCGCGGGCAAGGCTCATGACGTCGACAGCCTGCCGGCCATGCCGGTCGGCGAGGCGCCGCGCCACCCGCGACGGCCACGTGGCGCGAGACTCGCCCCGGGCCGCCGCTGCATCGCGGAGCGGCTTGACGAGGCTCTCGGCGATCTGGTCCAGCTCGCCGCGCGGCGCGGCGCCGACGAGCGGCAGCTCCCTCGTCCGCGAGCGCCGCCTCTTCGCCTCGCGCTTCCCGAGCGCGGCGTCGACGACGTCCCGGGCCATGACGCGATAGGTCGTGTACTTCCCGCCCGAGACGCGGACGAGCCCGCCCGCCTCGCCGCTGACGCGATGCTCGCGCGAGGCCTTGACGGTCGAGCCACCGGGGTCGCCCACGAGCGGCCGCATTCCCGCGTAGGTCCCGACGATGTCGCCCCGAGACAGGTCGATGTCGAGGCGGCGGTTCACGACGTCGAGCAGCTCGTCGACATCCTCGCCCGGCGCGGACAGCTCGCCCGGTGGTCGTGGGTCCGGGTGGTCGGTCGTGCCGATGATCCAGTGCCCTGGCCACGGGATGACGAACACGACCCGTCCTGGGACGCGCAGCGTCAGGCCGCCCTCGGCCTTCAAGCGGTCGTGACGGATGAGCAGATGCGAGCCGCGACTCGGCACGAAGTGGTCAGGGCTCTCGAGCTCCGCGAACCGATCCTCCGGCCGGGCGGCCCAGACGCCCGTCGCATCGACGACCCGATCGGCCCTGATGTCGAACGTCGTGTCGCTCAATCGATCGTGGACGCGGGCGCCGACGATCCGCTCACCATCGAACAGCGGCCGGTCGGCGCGGACCCGGGTGACCGCCACGGCGTCGAGGCGGATCGCCGTGCGCAGGACCGCGAGCGCGAGCCGGGCGTCATCCTCCACGCCGTCGTGGTAGACGATCGCGCCGGTCAGGCCCCGCCGGCGGAGCTGCGGCGCGTAGTCGATCGCGCTCGCCGGCCGGAGATGACGCGCGAAGCCGCCATCCTTCCGCGAGCCGAGGAGGTCGTAGAGCAGGATGCCGCTGCCGTAGAACGCCTGGTGGAGCAGCGGGATGCCGTAGATCGGGAACAGGAACGGCTCGAGCGTGACGAGGTGCGGGGCCAGCCGAAGCAGTCGCCCCCGCTCGTCGAGGGCCTCGGCAACGAGCCCGAATCGGAGCTGCTCGAGGTATCGCAGGCCACCGTGGATCAGTCGCGACGAGCGGCTCGAGGTCCCCCAGGCGACGTCCTCCTGCTCGACGAGGGCTGCCCGGAGCCCGCGACTCGCGGCGTCGAGCAGCGCGCCGGCGCCGACGATCCCGCCGCCGACGACGAGCAGGTCGAACGGATCGTTGGCCAGTCGCTCGAGGGCGGCCGCCCGCTTCGCGAGGGCCGGCGATGCGTGCCCCCCCGCGCCCGGCCCCAGGGCCTCGACCAGGCCCTGCTCCCAACCTTCCGGATCCCACTCCCTCGCCATCGCCCGGGTCCCGGCCGCGGTCAGGGTTCGGGGGGCCGGCGAGCGGCGATCCGCCACAGCACGACGGCGGTGCCTCCGACCAGGATCGCGATCAGCAGCGGGGTGTGGAAGATGACGCGCTGGGCGTCCGTGGGGAGGGCGGAAGTGAGAATCGCCGCTCCCAGCACGACGCCGACGGTGACAGCCGCAACGATCAACACGTCGCGCCAGCCGGCCTGGCGGCGGGCGTCGGGCGAGGGACCCGGTCCTGGGGCCTCAGCCACGGTCGGCCTCGCGCGGGATACCGATCGGCGCGACCAGGACCCTTCCGGCGAGGGCCGCTCCACGCTTCGTCCGCAGCCCGGTCTTGGGCCGATGGAAGGTCACGGTGAGGTCGGCGCGGACAGCCGGGTCGGTCGCGTCGCCCGACGACAGGTCGACGGCGGTCGGCGTGTCAACGGCGACAATCGGAACGCCCTCGGCCCGCGCCCGGAGCAGCAGCTCGACGGCCGAGCGGATCGGGTCGCGGAGCACGCCGTGGACGCCCGTCCCGAGGAGAGCGTCGACCGCGACGGCTGCCTTGTCGATGCTCTGGCCCAGCACTGCCAGGTCGCGCGGACTCGAGGCGTGGACACGGCTGACCTTCGGCTCGCTCTCGAGGCGATCCCAGTTCCGCGCGGCATCCGGCGTTGATGGTCGAGATTCGGACCCCACCAGGACGGCCACGACCGGCGCCCCGGCCCGCGCCAGCTGGCGCGCCGCCACGAACCCGTCGCCGCCGTTGTTGCCGGGTCCGGCGAGGACCAGGATCGGGCCCCGAGTCCAGCGGCCCGTTGCGACCGCGAGGGCCTTCACCGCCGCCGCGACGGCCGTCCCGGCGTGCTCCATGAGCTGCCGCCCGGGGACCCCGAAGGCCTGGGCTCGGAGGTCGGCGCCGGCCATCGCCTCGGCCCCGATGGCGCCGCGCGCCGCGGCCGCGGCCCAGCGCCGTCGCAGGCCCCGCAGGTCCAGATCGAACAGCTCCGGGTCGTCGGCGGGCAGCGGATCGTCGGTACCGGCCGCGGCCGGCGTCGCGCTCGTGATCACGTCGGAAGCGTAGCCGAGGTTCGGCCGGGGAAGCGGCTCAGGCGCGGGTCGGGAGGCGGTACAGGAACAGGCTGACGGCAAGGCCGACCCCGAGCAGCACCGCCCGCATGAACAGCTCCTCGACGATCAGCACGGCCGAGCCGCCGATCGTCAGGGCGACCATCGGGATCGCCGTCCACTTCGCCCGCGGCGACAGGCTCCGCGTCGTCTGCCAGCGCTCGATCGCCGGCCCGAACCAGCGATTGCCGAGGAGCCAGGCATGGAGACGCGTCGACGCGCGGGCGTAGCACGCAGCCGCCAGGATCAGGAACGGCGTCGTCGGGAGGATCGGCAGGACGAGCCCGACAAGGCCGAGCCCGAGGCTGGCCGTGCCGATCGCGATCAGGATGCCGCGAACAGCCGCACGCCGTGGCGAGGAGCTTCCCTTCATCGCCGACGATGATGGTGGCGGCTCGGGCGTCACCGCGTGGGCCGAGGGTCGTCACGTGGCGGTCCGACCGGCCCATGGACCGCCCTATCGGACCGGCAGTCGCTCCACCAAACCGCAGGCGAACCACAGGTCCTCCGACCCGACGACCGCGAGACCGAGGATCAGGACAGCGAGCGGAGCCGCCTCACGCGCGGAGCCGAGCGGCGGGGAGCTCCGGGTGGCGCTCGAGGAGCCCGTCGCGCTCCAACCGCACCACCGCCTGCCTGACCGCCTCGGCATCGTGACCGCCGATGCTGGATCCGATGTCGACCCACTCTCCGTCGCTCGCGTCGCGCAACCGATCGAGGATCCGGCCGCGTAGCCAACGCGAGGTTGACTCGAATGGGGCCGACCGGGGGACGCGTCCCGGCGTGCTGGCTCGCGCTGGCGTGGCGTTCGCTCCGTGGCGCGCGTACCGGCACGCGGCGCGGAGGGGGCACGCCGCGCAGCGCGGAGCTCGTGGCCGGCAGAGGCGTGCGCCAACGTCCATTAGGGCGTGCGTCCAGGTGCCGGCGTCGCCGGTCGGCACGATCGCATCGGCGAAGGCCTGGAGGGTGGCCCGCGGCGGCGGGACCTCGAAGAACGCGCGCCCGAGGACGCGCCGGACGTTCGTGTCCACCGGACCGACGGACGCGCCGAACGCAAGCGCGGCGACGGCCCGCGCCGTGTACGGCCCGACGCCCGGGAGCCGCCGGAGGGCGTCGAGGTCACCGGGCACCCGGCCCTCGTGCTCGTCGACGATGCGCGTGGCGGCATCGCGCAGCGCGATCGCCCGACGGTTGTACCCGAGGCCTCGCCAGGCCCGGAGGACCAGCGCGGGCGAGGCGGCAGCGAGTGCTGCGGGCGTCGGGAAGCGGGCCACGAAGCCTTCCCAGGCCTCCGCGGCGCGGGCCGCCTGCGTCTGCTGCGCCATGACCTCGGAGACGAGGATCGCCCACGGGTCGGTCGTTGCCCGAAAGGCGAGCGGCCGGCCCTCCGCGGCGTACCAGGCGAGAACGCCGGCGTGCAGCTCGGCCAGGTCGGCGGGCAGCGGCACAACGTCGGGCATCGTCACAACGTCGGGCATCGTCACGACCGTACGATACGGAGGTGCGATTCGGTGCGGCGTTCTGGATCCAGCGGACGGACTGGCCGAGCCTCCGGGACGCCTGCCTCGCCGCAGAGCGCTCCGGCTTCGACTCGATCTGGTTCGATGACCACCTGCTGTCGGACGAGGGCGACTGGCGTGACCCGAAGCTCGAAGGCTGGGCGAGCCTCGCGGCGCTGGCGCCGCTGACGGCCCGCGCCCGCCTCGGCCACCTCGTCTCGGCGAACACCTTCCGCAACCCGGGCTTGACCGCCAAGCTCGCGACGACTCTCGACCACGTCTCGGGCGGCCGGTTCGTCCTCGGCCTCGGGGCCGGCTGGTTCGAGCGTGAGCACGAGGCGTTCGGGCTCGACTTCGGCTCGGGCTTCGGCGAACGCCTGGACCGGCTCGAGGAGGCCGTCGGGCTCGTCGAGCGTCTCCTGGCGGGCGAGCGCGTGACGCACGAGGGCCGGTTCTACACGATGCAGGACGCGCTGTGCGAGCCCCGTCCGGTTCAGGCCCGGCTGCCCCTGCTCATCGGCGGCTCCGGCCCCCAGAAGACGCTCCGGACCACGGCCCGCCACGCAGACCTGTGGAACGGCTACGGGGAGCCGGCCCGGATCGCGAAGACGTCGGCGGTGCTGAAAGCGCGGTGCGAAGAGGTCGGGCGGCCGTACGAGGCGATCGAACGGACGGTGACGATGGAAGTGGCGATTCGCACCTCCGAGGCCGACGCAGCCCGCGACTTCCACGCCCTGCAGGTCCACCACGGGATCGTCGACCGGATCGGCTCGGACGGAACGGCCCGCGGCCTGAACGTCGGCGGCCCGCCGGAGCGCGTGGCCGACTACGTCCGCGAGATGGCGGCGCTCGGGATCGCGGAGGTCATGTGGATCTTCCGAAACCCGTTCGACCTCGAGACGATCGAGCGAGTCCCGGAGGTCCGGGCGGCCCTCGGCTGAGGACACCCGGCCCCGGCTCGGTCGGGCCGCCACTCACCGCAACGCGAACCTCGCCCGCGGCCGCCATTGCCCGTCGAAGCCTTCGACCCACACCGTGGCCACGTCGACTGCCCGCACCAGCGGCAGATGGCGACGGGCCTCGGCCTCGACGACGTCGAACCGGGCGGCCCGGTCGGTCGCCAGCGTCAGGTGCGGGATGACCTCGGCGTGCCGACCCTCGTACGGTGGGCACCCGGGGAACGCGGCGAACAGCACCTCGGTCAGGGAGCGGAACGGCCCGTCGGGCTCCGGGGCGAGCCAGACGACGCCCTGCCTCGCATCGTCCCCGGGCGGCCAGCGCCTGACGGCCGTGAAGGTGACGTCGAACCTCGGGACGCTCGCGATGGCCTCTGCCACCAGGGCCAGCACCGCGGTGTCGATCGCCGACGGCTCGATGAACGGGTAGAGCAGCGTGACGTGGGCCGGGACGCCGCGGCGGGCGTCGGACGCCTCGCCGTACCGCAGTCGCTCGAGCAGGGGCGGAAGCTGGATCGGCGCGATGACCGCGGAACGTCGTGTGCCCAGCTCCGCCATGGCGTCGAGGGATCAGACCCCGCTGTTGATCATGACGTGCTTGACGACCGTGTAGTCCTCGATGGCGTACTTCGAGCCGTCCTTGCCCCAGCCCGATTCCTTGACCCCGCCGTGCGGCGTCTCGGACGTCAGCGTGAAGTGCTCGTTGATCCAGACCGTGCCGAACTCGAGCGCCTTGGCGACGCGCATCGCCCGGCCGATGCTGCCGGTGAACAACGCTGAGGCCAGCCCGTAGCGGACGTCGTTCGCCCAGCGCACGGCCGTCTCCTCGTCGCTGAACCGCTGGACCGTGACGACCGGACCGAACACCTCGTCCTGGATGATCTCGCTGTCCTGGGCCGGGTTGGCGATGAGGGTCGGCTCGTAGTACGCGCCGGCACGCTTCGGGCGGGCGCCGCCGACGACGATCTGGACGCCCGACTGGCCACGGGCCCGCTCGACCATCTGCTCGACCTTGTCGGCCTGGGCCTGGGCGATGAGCGAGCCCATCTCCAGGTCGTCTTCCGCGGTCGGGTCGCCCCACTTGATGGCCCTGACCTGGTCGGCGAGCTTGGTCACGAAATCGTCGTAGACCTTTGGCCCAGCGATGACGCGGGTCGCGGCGGTGCAGTCCTGGCCGCTGTTCCAGTAGCCGCCCGACCGGATCGTCTCCGCGGCGAGGTCGAGGTCGGCGTCGTCGAAGATGATCACCGGGCACTTGCCGCCGAGCTCGAGATGGAGCCGCTTGAGGGAGTCGGCGGCGAGCCGCGCCACGCGCTTCCCGGTGACCGTGTCACCGGTGATCGAGATCATCCGGATCTTCGGGTGGGTGACCAGCTGGTCGCCGATGTCCGAGCCGGCGCCCGAGAGAACGTTGACGACCCCGGCCGGGAAGTGCTCCGCCGCCAGCTCGGCAAAGAGGAGCGCGGTGAGCGGCGTCCGGGCCGACGGCTTGAGGACGACGGTGTTCCCGGTCGCGAGGGCCGGACCCAGCTTCCAGGCCGCCATGTAGAGCGGGTAGTTCCAGGGCGCGATGCTCGCCACCGGCCCGACGGGATCGCGACGAACGAACGACGTGTGCCCGGCCAGGTACTCGGTCGCGGCGACGCCGTCGAGCTGCCGGCATGCGCCGGCGAAGAAGCGGAACAGGTCGACGACGACCGCGATCTCGTCGATCGCGATCTGGACAGGCTTGCCGGTGTGGCTGGCCTCGAGCCGGCCGAGCTCGTCGGCCCGGGAGTCGATCGAATCGGCCAGCTTGAGGAGCGCCAGGCTGCGCTCCTGGGGCGTCGTCTGGGACCACGACTCGAAGGCCCGCGCGGCCGCGTTCGCCGCCCGATCGACGTCCTCCGCGCCGCTCTTGGGGACCCGCGCGATGACCTGGCCGTTGGCCGGGTTCTCGACATCGAGCGTCTCGCCACCGGCCGCGTCGACGAACTCGCCACCGATGAACTGCTGATAGGTCCTGACCTGCTCCATGACCTCGGTCACCGCGGTACCTCCCGGGACTGCTGCTGGGGCACGAATGTTGCTCGACGGTTCCGCACGGCTCGCGCGGATGGCGTGGCACGAGGCCGTTGCCGGCCTCGAATTTCGCAGGAATGCAGCGCTCATTCTGCGCCTCGGCGCGGTTTCGGGCCAGCCGCCATGATTCGTCCGATGCCACCAGCCGAATCGACCGCCGCGAACCCGGGCTCGCGGCTCCTGCCCGCGCCGAGCGGGGTCGTGTTCGACCTCGACGGCACGCTCGTCGACACGGTCGACGCGCGGATCGAGGGCTGGTTGGAGGCCCTTGCCGCGGCGGGCTTCCCGGCCACTCGTGACTCCGTCGCACCGAAGATCGGCATGGACGGCAAGAAGCTGGCACGCGACCTGGCCGAGGCGGCGGGCCGGCCGATCGACGAGGCTCGCGCCGAGGAGATCGACAGGGCCAGCGGCCAGGCCTTCGACCGCCGGAATCAGACGCCGAGGCCACTGCCCGGCGTCCACGCGATCGTGGCGGCCCTCGAGGCCCGCGGCGTGCCGTGGGCGATCGCGACCTCGAGCCGGCCCGAGCAGGTCCGAGGCTCCGTCGCCGCGCTCCGCCTGGAGCGCGAGCCGCTGATCGTCGACGGCAGCCACGTCGAGCATGCCAAGCCGGCGCCCGACATCCTGTGGCTGTCGGCCGAGCGGCTCGGGGTCCAGCGAGGGAACTGCTGGTACGTCGGCGACTCGACCTGGGACATGGAAGCGTCGGGCGCCGCCGGCATGCCCGGCGTCGCGGTGACGGCCGGGGCCGCGGTGCCAGCCGACGCGCTGCGGGAGGCGGGCGCGCTGGTCGTCGTCGAGACCCTGGGCCAGCTCGTGTCACTGCTCGACGGCCGGTCGCGGGGATCGGCGGCCTAGCCGAGGCGGGCCCGCCCATTCGCGTGCGCGACGCCGCCGCGTGACGCCGCCGCGCGACGGTGACGTTCCCCCTGGGCACCACGTGCGCATTCCGAGCCTTGCGGGGGCTCAAGGTCGCCGTCGAACGGGCCCGGGCGCCGCCTCGGCAGCCGAGGCACGCACAACGAGCTCGGTCGAGCCCGCCGACCGCGCGCCGCGCGACCGCGGCCATCGCGGACCGGCAGGCCTTGTGGCCCCCCAGATCCGGAAATGTGCACACGGTGAGCAGCGAGCGGGCCGATGTGGCGCGGCCGGTGCGCCGCGGCCGGTGCGCCGCGGCCGGTGTGGCGCGGCCGGTCCTTCGCGCGCCCGCCTGCGCGGCTAGCGCCCGATCAGCAGGAGCGACACGATCAGGCCGACACCGACCGCGGCGACGACGGCGTCGATCGGCGCCCAGCGAACCGGCCGGAAGGCGGTTCGCCGACCGATCGTCGGTCGTCCGAAGCCGCGTGCGTCCATCGCGATCGCCAGCTGATCGGCACGCCGGATCGCGCGGACGAGCAGCCCGACGAGCAGCCGTGGATGCCACTCACGGAGCCCCCGGAGGCGCCGCGCCGCCCGAAGCGTCGCAAGGTCCTCGGCGAGCCGCGGCACGGCCTGGTAGGCGGCCAGCGCCCCATAGGCGAACCGCGGCGACATCCGAGCCTGCTGGACGAGCGAGTCGACGAGCCGCGTCGAGTCGGTCGTCAGCGCGAAGACGGCCCCGACCGAGACGATCGCCCCGATCCGCGCCGCCACGGCGGCGGCCGCCGCGAGCGCCTCCTCGGTGATCCGCAACGGGCCAAGCCGCAGCAGCTCGGTCGCCGCCGGGTCGGCGTTCTGACCCGAGAACAGCAGGTTCGTGAGCGCGATCCCGGCCGCCGCGGCGACGAGCGGCATCAGGCGAGCCGCCAGACGCGGGACCGGTTTGCGCCCCAGGATGATCCCGCCAAGGAGCGTCACGGCGATGTGGACGAGCGGCGTCCCGAGGTTCAGCGTGAGGCCGAGGCCGAGCAGCCACAGCGTCGCGATCCCCAGCTTCACCAGCGGGCTCGTCCGGCCGAGGAGGCTCTCGCGCTGGGTTGCCTCGATGGCGGGCGCGAGGTAGGTGCCCATCCGTCAGGCCACCGTGGCCGCGGCTCGGATCGGTTCGTCGGCGACGATCCAGCCCTCCGCCAGCTCGACCCGGCGCTGGGCCGCCACCCGGACGAACCGCTCGTCGTGGGTCGCGGCGAGCATCGCGCTGCCCTGCCCCACGAGCTCGCCGAGCGCCTCGACGACGGCCTGGTGGCCGCGCCGATCCTGGCCGTAGGTCGGTTCGTCAAGGGCGAGCAGCAGCGGTCGGCGCGCGAGTGCCGTCGCAATTCCCAGGCGCCGCTGCTCGCCGCCCGAAAGCCGGTACGGGCTGCGCTCGGCAAACCGCTCGAGCGGCAGGCCGAGCCGCTCCAACAGCTCGCGACCGTGGGCCGCCGCCTCCGGTTCGAGGCCGGCCTCGATCTCCTCCCCGACCGTGTCGGCAAGGAACCCGAGCTCGGGGTCCTGGACGACGTAGCCGGCCAGCTTCGCGAGCGCCGGGCCGCGCGTCCGGGCCGGATCGCGGCCTGCCAGCCGGACGAGCCCCGCGGTCGGGCGCAGCAGGCCGAGGGCCAGGCGCAGGAGCGTCGTCTTGCCGCTGCCGTTCGGTCCGACGAGCGCGACCCGCTCGCCCGGTCGGAGCGCCAGGCGAGCGTCACGGACCACCGGGCGCGCCGGATCGAACCCGAATCGCACCTCCTCCAGTGACAGGATCTCGACCGTCGCGCCGCTGGCCATCGGGGCCTCGCGCGGCCCGGCGTCGCGGTGGCCAACCTCCGATACGTCGTCGGGGACCCAGATGCCGGCACGCGCCATCCGCGATCCGGAGCGAGCCAGGACGGCCGCCGGCTCGCCGACGTCGATCGGGCTCCCGTCGGCGTCGAGCGCCAGGACGACATCTGCGAGGGGCCAGGCCAGCTCGACGCGGTGCTCGATCAGAACGATCGT
>JBQGDI010000096.1:0-10322 GCA_052038965.1 Candidatus Limnocylindrales bacterium
TCGCCGCGGGCGACGATGAACCCGACGACGGCCCGCTCGAGCGCGCCGATGTCGGTCCGGGCTACGCGCAGGCCCGCGAGCTCGGCGCCGGTCAAGGCCTGGCCGAAGCCGTCGAGGTGGGCGGTCACGGCCGGCGTCTCCGCCTCGACGAGGATCGCCCCAGAGATCGGCGCCGCGGCCAGCCCGGCCACCAGCCCCCCGACCTCGGGCGCCGCGGGCGCGATCGCGGCGAGGGCCGTCGCCGGGATGATCACGAGGTCCCCCGCGTCGAGCGCGTCGAACGCCGGGACGCGGCCGCGCATGACGCGGACCCAGGCGATCTGGCGCGCCGGCTCCCGGGCGCCGACGGAGCGCGCCCCCGGCAGGAGCTCGGCCCGGAGGTCGGCGAGGGTGCTCACCCTGCCCCGCGGCCACCGGTCGCCGCCGTGGCCGCCGGCCGCGGCGGGCCGCCCCTCGCGCTCACCAGGTCGTCCAGCAGCCGGCCGAACTCCCGATCGAAGTCGACGGATCGATCGGACCGCCCGACCAGGTCCAGTCGGCCATCGGCCGACAGCCGGGCCCAGACCCGCCGCCGGGGCAGGTAGAACGTCACGGCCAGGCCGGCAATGAGGGCCGCGAACGCGGCCCAGACGATCGGTGCGCCGGGATCCCGCTTGGCAATCAGGAGGGTGTAGTCGGTGAAGCCCTTGAGCGTCACCGAGATGTCGAGGCCCTCCATCGGCACGGTCTCGCCGCGCACGACCGCCACCGGGAAGCCGAAGACGTAGTCCGGCGTCCCGTCGGGGTTCGTGCCCCGAACCGCGTACGGCAGCACGACGAGGGTGCCGATCCCGGCTGCGGTCCGATCGAGCAGCAGCTGGAGGCCGACCGGACGACCCGGAACGGGCAGGGCGCCGAGCGGCCGGCCGGCGGCAGCGTCGGTCAGCGGTACCGGCCCGGACCACAGGACACCGGTGTCGGAGGTGGACCGGATCTCGAGATCGGGCGCCGGTCCGAACCCGTTCTGGTGGAACGTGTAGCCGCCGGCCGTCAGGGGGTCGTTGACGCGGATGACCTTGCGCGCCAGCAGCTCACCGTCGCGGTAGACGGCCAGGTCGGTCGTGAAGTCGGTCGGGTTGCCGGTCTCGAGACCGGGGGCCTCGAAGGCGAGGTTCTTCACGAGCAGCAGGCCCGGCGTCCCGATCGGCTGGACGGTCAGCGTGTCGCCTTCGGCGACGACCAGGCCCTGCTCGTCACCGAGACGCGCGGTGACCAGCCCGGCCACCAGGAACAGGATCAGGCCAAGGTGCGAGACGAGCGTCGCCAGCTTCGTCCAGCGATTGCGGTCGCCGTACAGGAAGGTCGCGCCGTCGGGTCCCGCGGTGGAGCGAACCGTGAAGCGGTGGCGTCGCAAGGCGCCGCGGACGGCCGCCTCGTCGAGGTCGGGCCCGGCCGCGACCGACGCCCGGTCCGGGAGCCGCGGATCGAAGTACGCCGGTGGCTGGACGACCCGGATCGCCGCCGACTGGCGCCACAGCCGCGGGGTCCGGTCGAGGGTGCAGATCACGATCGACACGACGAGCACGACGAGGAGCGCGCTGAACGGGGTCGAGGTGAAGACGTGGAACAGCTGGAGCCGCTCCATGGCGTCGACGAGGCCCGCGCCGAGGACCGGCTCGTAGAGCGAGCGGAGCCTCGCCATCTCGATCGCGTAGTCACCCGGCGAGCGGAAGGCGAAGCCGGGAAGCTGGCGGACGGTCATCCCGACAACCGCGAGCAGGGCGATCGCGACGATCTGGACGACGGCGAAGTTCACCGAGGTGAAGAGCCGCCACAGCCGCATCCCGGCCCGGGCAGCGAGCCCGGGGCCGGCCCGGCCGGCAGCCTGCCCGGCGGGGCGCTTGATCGTCAGCGTCGCGCCGCCCGGGTCGGTCATGGTCGGGCGATGCTACAACCGGACCTCCAGGTCAGCCGGCGCGCTCCCCTGCTCCCCGTCCGCGGTCGGCGTCGACCGGCTCGATGGGCACGACGGCCGCCTCGCCCGCGGGTCGCGCGACCCGGTTCTTGCCGGTGCGCTTCGAGGCGTACATCGCCCGATCGGCACTCATGAGGAGGGCGTCGGCGCTCCGGCCATCGGCCGGGTACGACACGACCCCGACCGAGACCGTCGGTGACGGTTCGATCCCGGCGAGGCCCTGCTCGGCGACCGTCAGCCGCATCTTCTCGGCGAGCACCCAGCCACCGGTCGGGTCCGTCTCCGGGAGCAGCGCGACGAATTCGTCACCACCGTACCGGGCCGCGACGTCGATCTTCCGGACGCCGCCGCGAACGACGTCCGCCACGGCCTGGAGGACCTGGTCACCGGCGTGGTGGCCATGTCGATCGTTGACCGACTTCAGGTCGTCGAGGTCGAGCATCACCAGGCAGAACGCTCGGCCGGAGCGGTCGCTGCGCGCGATCTCCTTCTCGAGGGCGGTGAAGAAGAACGTCCGGTTGTAGAGCCCGGTCAGGGCGTCGACCGTCGACAGCCGGATCGCAGCGTCACGGGCCCGGCGCTGCTCTCGACCGACCGACGAGCCGATGTAGGCGAGCAGGTACAGGCCGGTCAGATTGACGGCCATCTCGACGAGCGGCCCGATCGCGGGGATCGGGTTCGCCACGAGACCCGCGCCGAGGTACGCCGCCGTCGCCATCACCGCCAGGGCCAGCGCAATCCGCGGCGGGACGAGGAGCGCGCCGGCCCCGACGATCAGGGGGAAGGCGAACGTGAACGGACTCTCGAGCCCGCCGGTCAGCGCGACGAGGACGGCGGCGAAGCCGAGGGCCAGGAATGCCTGGAGCGGGCCGCGGAACTCCCGCAGCGGCGTTCGCGGCAGCACGTCCTGGAGGAGGATCAGCGCCTGGCCGGTGACCGCGACGAGGATGACGATGGCCGGCAGCGAGGTGGCCCAGATCCCGCTCGCCGCCGCGAACAGCGCCACGGCCATGAGGAAGGCCCAGCTCACGATCCGAAGCACCCGGTCCTGGAGGGTCGGGTCGTGGGCCGTGGTGGTGCCGCCCTCGGACGGCTCCAGGGCCTCGTCACCGCGGCCGTTCGCGTGCTGCCGGACGACCGCCCGGGCCGCCGCCTCGTCGGCGATGGCCCGCGAATCGAGGCGGAGGTCAGCGCGCGCCTCGCGCTCGGCCGGCGCGCCGCCGATCCGGCGCCGGAGCCAGACCAAGCCGGGCGCCAGCAGCAGCGCCACGCCGAGCGTGGCGAGGAGCCCGATCGCGGCGAGGACGAGATCGGTCGAGTTCATCAGCGGGTCCCGAACTGGTACGTCTGCTTGACCAGCCGAAGGTAGGTGAAGGTCTCCGTGTCCCGGACTCCCTCGACCCGCTGCAGCCGCTCCGCGAGGAACTGCAGCAGGTCCTCGTTGTCCGCGGCGACGGTCTCGATGAGGACGTCGAACCGGCCCGCGGTGATCACGACGTAGTCGACCTCCGGAAGCGCGGCGAGGGCCTCCGCCACCTCCACCAAGCGGCCGGGTTCGCAGCGCACGCCGATGAGGGCCTGCTGGAACCCGAGCGCGTCCGGGTCGGCCACGCCGACGATCTGCAGGATGCCACGCTCGACGAGCCGGTTGGTGCGCGCGCGCACCGCAGCTTCGGAACCGCCGAGGTCGGCGGCGATCTGGGTGAACGGGCGCCGGCCGTCCTGCTGGAGGTGCTCGATGATCCGCTTGTCGAGGGCGGACAGCTCGTCCGAGCGGCGATTCCGGCGTCCGGCGTCCGCGTGATTCGAATCTCGCGTCCCGGAGGGCATCGTCCGGGATGCTAGCAGGGTCAACCCCGGTCGAGGTCCTCGAGCATGGGGCCGAGGCCCTCGATCGACGCCACGGTGATCGGGTCGACGACGAGCTGGACCTCGGCCACCCCGAGCGCGGCGTAGGCGCGCAGCTCGCGGGCGATCGCCGCCGGCGGTCCCTCGACCGGCGCGATCGCGGCCGAGGCGGGATCGCCGGCGGTGCGTCCCTGGCCTCCCGGCAGCCGGACTTGGACGGCGGCCGTGCGCTCGATGGCCGCCGGGTCGCGGCCGACCTCGCGGCACGCCTCGTCGACGACGCGAAGGAGGGGTTCCAGGCCGGCCGGACGGTTGCCGGCCTCCTTGTACCAGGTGTTCCAGGCATCGACGTGGGGCAGCGCGATCCGGAGCATCCGTGGCCCGGTGCTGCCGATGAGGAGCGGCGGGC
This sequence comes from Candidatus Limnocylindrales bacterium, assembly GCA_052038965.1. Taxonomy (GTDB): domain Bacteria; phylum Chloroflexota; class Limnocylindria; order Limnocylindrales; family CSP1-4; genus UBA5189. Next base: position 4,212 of record JBQGDI010000096.1, read on the forward strand.
CGCCGGGTCGCGGTCGCGGCAGGAGCTCGCAGCTGCGGGCCTCGTAGAAGCGTCCCTCGAAGTCGATCGCCCCATCGCGGAGGAGCGTCCGGATGATCGTGAACGCCTCCTCGAAGCGCGCGACGCGGTGGTCGTAGGGGAAGCCGAAGGCGCGAAACTCGGTCTCGTTCCAGCCCGCGCCGAGCCCGAGGACGAGCCGGCCGCCGCTGACCTCGTCGACCGTGGCGGCCATCTTGGCCAGCATCGCCGGGGCGTGGAAGGCCGTTGCCGCGACGAGCGGGCCGAGCCGGATCCGGGACGTCGACGCGGCGATGGCAGACAGCAGCGTCCAAGCCTCCCACGGGCCGCGGGCGGTCCCGTCGGCGAGGCGGTAGAGCAGGTGGTCACCGACCCAGATCGTGTCGAAGCCGACGGCCTCTGCGGCGCGGGCCATGGCCACGTACTCCGGCCAGCGAACCTCGCGCTCGACTTCTGGGAGCTGGATGCCGACGCGAAGCGGCCTCGTCACCCCATCAGCCTAGCCGCGCTCGCCCGCCCGGGCGCGCGCTCAGGCGTCGATCGTCTCGACGAGGTGGGCCAGGAACCAGCGAGCCGTGCCGTTCGCCGCCGTGTGGAGGAGCATCCGGTCGGCGGCGCGGCCGATCGCTCCGCCCGGCGGGGCATAGTGGCCCTCGATGGACAGCCCGTCGCGACCGGCGATCAGGCGCCCGGCGAAGACCGGGAAGAGCGGCGCGAGCGAGGCCGACCGCCATGCCACCTCGATCGTGCAGCCGCCGTCGGGCAGCGGCTCCGCCGGGCCGAGGTCGACCAGCGCGGCCTTCCGGAGCGACAGCAGCCGACCGTCCGGCGGGAGCGGCAGAACGAGGTCGGTGAGGAACCGGCGGACGCCCGGTGCGGCGTCGGGCGCGTCTACGGCGTGGCCAAGCCACGACGGACTGGCGAGCGCGGCACAGACCTGCGCCGGGTCGACCGGCACCGGCCGCCGGACGCGAAGAGTGACGACGTCGGGGGCTGGCACGAAGTCGGGGACGCTGGCCATCGGTCACGAGAGGATCGCGGAGCGCCACCGGCGACGGCAGGAGCCGAATGGCCCTCGGATTGCGGGACGCTCAGCCCGTCGAGGCAGAACCCGGGGAGGCCTTCGCCACGGTTGCCGTTGATGTCATCGCGGGCGTCCAGTCCGTCGAAGGTCCGAGGCTGGAGGTTCCGGCCGGCAATCGCTCGCCGGCCGGCTCGGCTACTCGGCCTCCCAGGGTTCCGACGTCCATCGTTCCCAGCCGGGCCCGCCTGGTCCAGTGCCGAACGACCCGCCAGGCGATGGCCCTGCGCGCTTGTCATGCGCCCGTCACCGCCTCTCGTCAGGTCGCCGGTCGAACGACTAGGCGTGGCCCGTCACGCTGGCGGCCCACCCCACAGGAGGATGTCCGCGATGACTGACTGGCAGGAGCGGCCGCCGGAGCGGCGTGACGACGACCGCAGCGATCGGGACGAGGACGAGCCGGACATGGCCGATCCCGAGGCCCAGCACGCGCCGGGCGAGGATCCGACTGGCAGCCCCAGGCCGGGAGAGTCGCCGCCGCCGATGCGACTCGGCGCGAGTGCCCCGCGAACATGGTGACGCCGGACGGTTCCATCAGCCTGCCAGCTTCCGTCCGGCGTCCGACGTCAGACGCCACGGGTCGGCGCCCGGTTCCCGGGCTGCGCGCCCGGGCCTGGAGGTTCGCCACCCGGGCCTGGCGGTTCGGCACCCGGGTCGCGCGGATCCTCAGCCGCGGATCCGCTACTCGGTCGGCCAGGCGACGACGGGCTCTCCCGGTGCCGGAAAGAGCCCGCGGGCGACCGCCAGGATCTTCTGGAGGTGCGGGATCTGGACGGATCCGTAGGCGTCGTCCATCGCGCCCTTCACGAGCGGACGGGCCAGGACGACGTTGACGATCCGGACCTCGCCGAGCTCATCGGCGAGGGCGGCGAGCTGCGGCAGCTGACCGCGCGGGATGTCCGTCTGGACCAGGTCGCCGACGGCCTCGAGCAGGCCGGGCAGGTTGGTCACGACGCTGCCGCCCTGGAGGATCTTGTTCCGCAGCGCGACGACGATCTGCTGTTGCCGCGCGGCCCGGGTGAAGTCCGATTCGCCATCCGCCTTGCGAGCCCGGGCATAGGCGAGCGCCTCCCAGCCGACGAAGTGCTGGAGCCCGGCTTCGACGCCCCAGCCCCGCTTGCCGTCCGGGATCCCGCGCCCGCTGTACCCGGGATCGCGGAATCCGTGCTTGACATTGACGTCCACGCCTCCGACGGCATCGACGAGCTTCACGAAGCCGGTGAAGTCGATCTTCACGTAGTGGTGGATCCGAATCCCGAGGAGCGCGCCGGCGGCGTCCTGGAGGGCTCGCATCGGGCCCTGCGGGAACTCCTCGGGATGGCGCTCCGCGTAGCCCATGAGGCCGTTGAGCTTCGGGCCGAACACGTCGCCATTACCCAGCGGGACGTTGATCAGGTCGCGCGGCAGCGAGACCATCGTGACCGACTTCCCGACCGGGTCGACCGAGGCGACGATCATCGTGTCGGTCAGCGTCGCGGGCCGCCTGGGCGTCGCGTCGATCCCGACGAGCAGCACGTTGATCCGCCGCTCGCGGCCCGTCTCGCCGAGGATCGCGGCCACCGGGCGGCGGTCGTCGCCGGTGTCCACGAACACGCGGTCCAACGTCGCCTGCGCGGCCGATCCCCAGGAGCTCAGGACGATGTGCGGCGCGGCAACGAACAGGAGCACGGCCATCGCCCCGATCGTCGCGGCCCTGCTGGGCGGGCCCTGGTGGCGGCGGTCGAGAAAGGCGTGGAGGACGGCCGCGGCGCGCCACGCGAGGACGACGAGATTCGCGACGAGAAGCAGGACGAGCACCTCGGACGACATCAGCATCGCCACCAGGCGCGGCATCGGCTGCGTCGCGAGCAGCAGTCCGGCCAGCGCGACGACGACGAGGGCCGGCGCGGCCAGCCACTTCGCCACGCGGCGTCGGCCGTTCAGGAGCTGGCCGAGGCCCGGGACGATGGCCGACGCGGCGGCCGTCGCGACACGCCGGATGTCGGTCGCCGCGTCGGCGCTGGATCGTCGAGGGATGGGGCTCCGGCGGCGCTCGGCCACGGGTCGGGCGTGCGTCGTCCGTGAGCGCGGCCGAGATGCCTCCACGTGATCGATCTCCTCGTCCCGGTGGGCGATCGACACGGTCGGGCACTGACCGTCGCGCCGCAGTCTACCAGCGCCGTTGCCTCTGAATCACGTCCCGTTTGTGAACCGTTGAGGACGGCGGCGACCGGCACGGGTCCTGTCACGACGCCAATCGGCCCGCTCGCTGTCCTACGCTGCCGCCTTGCCGAACGCGGCCAGGAAGACCTTCCAGCCGTCGCCGGCGAGCGTTGCGTGGTTCGAATCTGGCAGGACGTCGAGCGAGACCGGGTTGCCCTGGGCCTCGAGGACCGAGTAGAGCAGCGCCTGCGTCTCGGTGAAGTCGAGCTTGCCGTCGGTGAAGGCGCCGTTCGCCTCGAGGTTGCGACGCAGGTCGCCCGACGGATCGCGTGCGGCCAGCCACGTGTCCGCGGACCACGGGTCGCCGACCTCGCGCTCGAAGAACTCTCCAGGGTTCTCGGACACGAGCATGACGACCTTCTGGTCCGTGTGCTCGGCGAGGTGGGTCCATGGCGTCACGACGTCCATCACCCGGGAATCCGCAGCCAGGGCGGCGTCCCAATCCGGGACCGTGACGGACAGCATCCAGTTGCCCTCCCAGGTGACCAGGGCGTCGATCGCGGGGGAGATGTCCGCGTCGTTCACGGGGCCCGCGAGGCAACCCTCCGTCGGCTCGGCGCCGTTGAACGTGGCCATCGCGGCGGCGTGGGCGCCGCCCGAGTGGCCGAACGCGATCGTCGTGATCGGGGAGCCGCCGTAGCCGGTCGCCACTGACATGGCGAACCTGACCGCGCACGTCGCCTGGGACTGCGTGGCGAGGAGCTCGTCGAAGGTCGGCGCCTCGGCGCCACCACCGGAAACGTGGCCCCATGAGGCGTTGAAGACGACGAACCCGAGCTCGGAGACAGCACGGGCCTTCTCGGCCATGCCGCTTCGGTCGATCCGCGGATCGCCGCCCGGGGCGCCGTGGAACATCACGACCACCGGCCACGTCCCCGGCGCCGTCGGCGCGTACACGTCGAGCTCGCCGGGCACCAGCACCGCGTTGGCCGACTCATACGCGACGTTTGCGGTCACGACGACGGCGGCCGTGGGGGCGAGCGTCGGGCTCGATGGCGACGCCGTCGCCATGCCCGGCGTTGGACCCGCGCCCGTGCCACAGCCGCCAAGCAGGACCAGGACTGCCACGCTGGCGAGGAGCCGCGGGGCAGCGTCGGACCGTGCGTTCATGGCGGATCTCCTTCGGGACGCACTGGTTGGGCCGAGCGACTCAGCGGGCGCCCGATGCCGCCCTATCGAATGCGCCGAGGAAGACGTCCCAACCGCCGCCGAGGAGGGTTTCCTCGGTCGAGTCCGGCAGGATGTCCAGCGAGACGGGGTTACCCTGCTCCTGGAGGGCCGACAAGAGCAGCTGCTGCACCTCGAGCCAGTCGAGGATCCCGTCGGCGAACGCCCCGTTCGCCTCGAGCCGCCGGCGAAGGTCGCCGGACGGATCCCGCAGGGCGAGCCATGAACCGGCAGCCCACGGGTCGCCGACCTCCCGCTCGAGGCTGGCGCCCGGCATCTCCGACACGAGCAGCACGACCTTGAGGTTCGGCTGCTCGGCGAGGTGCGCCCACGGTGTCACGGCGTCGAAGGCCGCCGGCTCGGCGGCGAGGATGGTGTCCCAATCCGGGGTATTCACGGACAGCGCCCAGCCACCTGCCCATGTGATCAGGGCATCGATGGGGCCGAGCGTGCCGCCGCCGAGGCAGCCCGCCGTCGGCTCCGGCCGGGCGAAGGCAACGATGGCCGCGACGTTGGCGCCCGCCGCCCAGCCGTAGACCACCGTCGTGGACGGGTCGCCGCCGTAGGTGGCGGCGTGCAGTTGCGCGAACGCGACCGCACAGGTGACCTGGGCGTTGCTCTCGACGAGGGAGCCTTCGGTCGTCGGTGTCGCCGCACCCCACGTTGGGACGAACACGACGAAGCCGCGGTCCGCCACCCTGCGGGCGCTCGCCTCGAGGCTCTGTCTGCCGTCCCGGAGACCGTGGATCATCACGGCCACGGGCCACGGCCCGCGCAGCGTCGGGGCATAGACGTCGAGCACGCCCGGCGACAGCATGGCGTTGGCCGATTCGTAGGCGATGTCCCTCGTCACGACGATGCCCATCGAGGGCCGCGGGGTCGGCGAGGCGACCACGGCCGGCAGCGTGCGCCGGGGCTGCGAGCCGGCCAGGATGACCATGCCGAGGGCCGCCAGCAGCAGGGCGAGCAGCCCGAGCGAGGCGATCGCGCGCGCCGGTTGCAGGACCCACGGCCATGGGCCCGACCGCGTCCGCGGTCGAGCCTCCGAGACCGCGCGAGCGACTGCGGCCGCGTCGACCTCCGTCGGCACCTCGGCAAGGTAGCGTCGATAGGCCGTGGCGAAGCGGGTCTCGAACGCGTCACGCTCCGCCATCGTCGAGCTCCTTCCGCAGGCGCCCGAGGAGCCGCAGCAGGCGCGAGCGCACGCCGGAGGCCGAGATCCCGAGCCGCGGCCCGATCTCGGCCGAATCGAGCTCGGCCCCATAGCGCAGCGCGATGAGCGCGCGCTCGTCGGGAGTCAGTCGGCGCAGGGCGTTCACGAGATCGAGCCGGCGGATGCCCTCCGACGAATCCGGTGCATCGTCTCGCGCGGCGCCCATCGGGATCTCGATGACCGGTCGCCGGCGGCGCACGATGTGACGGGCCTCGTTCGCCGCCACCGCCACGAGCCACGATCGGAGGTGCTCGGGCTCGCGCACCGTCGCCAGCTTCCGCCAGGTGATGACCCATGCAGCCTGAACCGCATCGAGGGCGAGGCCCTCCTCACCGCAGATGCCATAGGCCACGCGGACCATGTCGGCGTGGTACATGGAGACGATCCGGGCGAACGCAGCCTCGTCGCCGGCCACTGCCAGATGCAGCGC
>JBQGDI010000097.1:0-18340 GCA_052038965.1 Candidatus Limnocylindrales bacterium
GGGGCCGCGACCGGCTGGCGCCGTGACGAGCTGGACGTCGCCCTGATCGGCGCGGGCCGGGCGATCCAGGCGGTCGCCGCGGTGCTCCTGATGTGCGATCCCCGCGACCTCGGACTCGTCACCCAGGTCCGTTCACCTCACCACGAGGCACCGACGATCTACCTGTACGAGGCGATGCCCGGCGGCGTCGGCCTCTCGGAGCGGCTGTTCGGCCGGCATGACGAGCTGATCACCGGTGCCCGCGAGCTCATCGAGGCCTGTCCGTGCCAGAGCGGCTGCCCGGCCTGCACGGGGCCGCGACTCGACCCGGCGGTCGACGGCAAGGCCCTCGCGCTCCGGCTCCTGGGCTCGCTCATGGCGACGCGGTCCGCGGCGGCATGAGCCTCGCCTCGGTCTCGCTCGAGCGGCGCCTGGCGAACTTCCGCGCGGCGCACGCCCCGCTGGCGAGCACCCGTCGCTGCACCACGGTCGGGGCGGAGCGCCTGGCCGAGGCGGTCCACGGCGAGCTGGTCCGGACGCCGCGCGGCGCGTTCGTCCGGGTCGAGGCACCGTCGACGTTGCTGCCCCTCGATCGGTCGCGCCTGGCCCGGCTGCCCGGCCAGCCCCCGCCAGAGGCACCGCTCGTCTGCCTCGACACGGAGACGACCGGGCTTGCGACCGCGGCCGGGACCCTGGCGTTCCTCGTCGGCCTCGGCTGGTGGGAGGGCGGCCGCTTCCGACAGGAGCAGCTGTTGCTGCCGGATCACGCCGACGAGCCGGCACTCCTGGCCGAGCTCGCGTCGCGGATTCCGGTCGGAGGGTGGCTCGTGACCTACAACGGGCGCGGCTTCGACTGGCCTCTGCTCGTCGCGCGGTATCGGATGGCGGGAACCGGCCCGCCGGCCCATGCCGGGCATCTCGACCTCCTGCCCATCGTTCGTCGCGTGTTCCGCCACCGGCTCGCGGACGCGCGGCTGGCGACGGTCGAGGCGGACCTCCTCGGGGTGCGGCGCGGTCCCGACGTCCCGGGCTGGGAGATCCCGGGCCGGTACCTCGAGTTCCTGCGGGACGGCGAGCCGTGGCGCCTGGTCGATGTCGTCCGCCACAACGACGAGGACGTCCGCTCGCTCGCGCGCCTGCTCGTCCACGTCGACCGGACGTACGGTGATGGGACGCGCTGGAGCGAAGCGCCGCCCGGGGACCTAGCGGGCCTCGCCCGAGCATTCATCCGCGAGCGGCGCGACGGGGACGCGCTGGCCTGCCTCGACGCGGCGCTCGACGGCCTGCGGCGCGCACCAGCCCCGGCCCCGGCACAACGCTCGCCCGACCCGAGGCGCCCGTCACACGGCGTCCGGCCGGAGGACGAGCCATGGTGGTCGCCGCGCCGGCCAGCGGATTTCGGGGGGCGGCAGCGCTGGCAGGCGTCGGCGAGGCCCGCCTCGGCCGTGGAAGCGCCGCGGCTCGACGCGGCCTGGACGGAGGCGCGCCTCGTCGCCGAGCGCGGGCGCCTGCTCCGGCGAATGGGCCGGCACGCCGACGCGGAGGCGGCGTGGCTGTCGCTCGCCGTCGGCGGCGGGATCGTCGCGGTGGTCGCGTGGATCGAGGTCGCGAAGCTGCGGGAGCACCGGCTCGCAGATCCCTTCGGCGCGCTCGAGGCTGCGATGTCGGCCGCCCGCGCGCTCGAGCGTCAGGCGTGGCTCGGGCGGCCCGCGCCGCGACTCGAGGTCGCGATCGCACACCGGCTGGGCCGACTCCGGGCGAGCGCGAGGCGCCGGAGGATGGCCGGCAGGTCGGGGACGCCGGCGAGACCCGGCTCCTCGACCGCCAGCGAGCCGGCCGCGGCCGCGAACCGCAGCGGGCTGACACGCGCGCCGCCGGCCCGGAGCAGGTCGGGCCGGATCCGCGACGCAAGGAATGCGGCCAGGAACACGTCACCCGCCCCGGTCGGATCGACGATCGCGGCGCTCGGGATGGCGCGGTAGCGGTGGCGACCCGGCGCGCGCCCTGGTCCGGCGCGGACTTCCAGGAGCTCGCCGCCGGCGTCGGCATCCGTGACCAGCACGGCGGCGCCCGGTTGGGCGAGCTCGACCAGGTGCTCGGGCCGGACGCCCGGCGCGAGATCCTCGCGGCTCACGGCGAGGAGATTCGCGCGCCCGATCAGCCGCGACGGTCGCGGCGGCAGCTTGACGACGTCGCTCCCGGCGCCCAGCCGGCGCAGCAGCCCCTGGAGAGCGAGCGCGACGAACGGCGTGCGACCAACGGTCGCGGCCCAGCGGTCGGATAGCTCCCCGGCCACCGGGGCGAGCAGGACGACAGCAACCTCCGGGCCGACCGGACGACCGGTCGGCTCCATCGGCGAGGCCGTCGCGAGGCAACGCTGCCGCCGCCCGGACGGGGTCTGGACATTGTCGAACGCCGGGCCCGACGCGAGCATCACGGGGACGACCGCCACACCGGCCGCCTCGAGCATCGCGAGCTCGACGGACGCGCTCGCCTCGCCGTCGACCCCGACGTAGGCGCGAACCGACACGCCGAGCCGAGCGAGGGCGAGCGACGCGTACGTGGCCGCCCCGCCCAGCCGCCAGCCGCGGGGATCGTCGGCCGCGACGTCGCGCGACGCCGCACCGACGACGAGGACGCGGGCCATGGTCATGGTCACGCCGGGGGCCTCAGCCCCGAGGCTCCCGGCTGCGCCGGTGTACGCTTCCGGCCCCATCCAGGTCCATCCACCATTCGGAGACTCCGGTTGTACTTCTACGAGCTCCACGAAGGCGACGACGAGATCTTCTCTGACCTCCTCCTGGTCCACGACGAGCAGTTCGCGCCCGAGGACTTCTTCGACCTCGTCCAGGGCATCCGGCGCCGCGTCCAGGACACCTACGAGGACGATACGTTGATCGAGGCGATCGCCACAGAGCTGGAGCGCGACCACGGCTTCACCTTCGTGTCCGACGCTCGCCTCTCGGCCTCGGTCCACGTCTCCAGCGCCGAGGACGAAAACCGCCTCATCGCCCTCGACGACGAGATCCTCGACACCGACGAGTACCGAACGATCTTCGCCGAGCTGGACCCGGACGCGGACCGGAACTGACGCGCTCGCCGGTGGCTGGCCGCGTCAGCGACTGAACAGGATCTCGACGACGTCCCCATCTCGGACCGGGTAGGTTCGGCCCTCCGAGCGGAGCCGACCGTGCCGGCGGGCCTCGGCCGTCGAGCCGAGCGCGAGCAGGTCCTCGTAGGCGACGACCTCGGCTCGGATGAAGCCCCTCGCGAGGTCCGTGTGGATCGCGGCCGCCGCATCGACCGCCGTCGAGCCGTCGGCGATCGGCCAGGCCCGTACCTCGTCCGGCCCGGCCGTCAGGAACGAGATCAGCCCGAGCAGCCGGTACGACAGGCGGATCACACGCTCGAGTCCCGATTCCGCGATCCCGAGCTCGGCCATGAAGGCCGCCGCCTCGTCGGGCTCGAGCTCGCCGAGCTCCATCTCGATCTTCGCCGAGAGGTGATCGACGATCGCCGAACGGTGGTCGTACGCGCCCGCGATGCGGTCCGCGAGCGCCGGCGCTCCGGCGAGATCCGCCTCGCCGACGTTCAGCAGGACGAGGACCGGCTTCTCGGTCAGGAACCGAAAGCCCCGGATCGCCTTGGCCTCATCGACGCCCAGGTCGGCATCACGGATCGGGCGCCCGGCCTCGAGATCGACCTTCAGCCGGCGGAGGATCGACTCCTCGCGCTCGTTCGCCTCGCGCTCCGCCGGCGTCCCGTGCCGGCCGCTCGACGCCAGGCGCTCGAGTCGACGATCGACCATCGCCAGGTCGGCGAGGATGAACTCGAGGTCCAGCCGCTCGAGATCGCGAGCCGGGTCGACGGGGCCCTCGGGATGCGGCACGGCCGGGTCGTCGAACGCCCGGACGACGTGCAGCAAGGCATCGGACTCGCGCAGCCGCGCGAGGTGCTCGGCCGGCAGCTCCTCGGTCCCGACGTGCCCTTCCGACGACGCGGGGGGGGCCGGAAGGTCGACGTACGTCACGTCGGCATGGACGACCTTCCTGGGCTTGAAAATCTCGGCCAGGCGGTCGAGCCGCTCATCGGGCACCTTCACGACACCGACGTTGAGGGTCAGCGCGCCGTAGCCGCCGGTCTCCGCGTGACCCCGGGTGAGGGTGTTGAAGACGGTCGTCTTGCCGCTCGCGGCCAGCCCGACGATGGCGATCTGCACGGCGCCGGGGCTCAGTAGCCGGCGGCCGGGTCGACGACGTTCCGGAGCGGCTCGCCGCGGCTGAATCGTCGGAGGTTGTCGCAGAACAGCTCGATGCTCCGGTCGAGCACTCGGCCCGAGGACCACGCGGTGTGCGGCGTGACGATGACGTTGGGGAGCTCCCAGTACGGCGAGCCCGCCGGAAGCGGCTCGTCGCGGAACGTGTCGAGCGCGGCTCCGCCGATCCGCCCGTCCCGGAGCGCCCGCACGAGCGCTCGATCGTCCACCAGGCGGCCCCGGGCGACGTTGATCAGCCACGCCTCGTGCTTCATTGCCGCCAGTGCAGCTTCGTCGATCATGCCCTCGGTCGCGGCCGTCAGCGGCGCGGCGAGGACGACGAAGTCGGAGACCCGGAGCAGCTCGTGGAGGCCATCCGGACCGACGATCCGCTCCGTCGCGGGCGGGAACGGAAACCCGTCATCGTCGTCGGCTCCGGCGGTGCCGCCACGGGCCTCACCGGGGCCGGGATTCCGACGCATCGCCAGCACCCGGGCCCCGAACGCGCCGGCCAGCGAGGCCACCGCCCGGCCGAGGGAGCCGAAGCCGACGATCCCGATCGTGAGGTCCCTGAGCTCGCGACCCTCGAGTGGCTGCCATGTCCGTTCGCGCTGCAGCTCGAGGAGCGACGGCAGGTTCCGCGACACGGCCAGGATCATCATCAGCACGTGCTCGGCGATCGGACGGGTGAAGACGCCGCGGGCGTTCGTGACCACGACGCCACGGTCGCGGGCCGCCGGCGTCAACGCGCGCTCGACCCCCGACGTCGCCGAGTGGACCCAACGAAGGCGCGTGGCCCGGGCGAGCAGCCGGTCGAACGCCTCCGACGAGAGGAAGCCCCGCAGCAGGACCTCCACGTCCTCGACCGGCCCGTCGGCGAGCCCTTCGACCGACAGGTTGACGATCCGGGCGCCTGGGGCGGCGGCGCGAATCTGGTCCAGGTCGGCGGCCCGGACGCGGGCGGACAGGATCGGACTGACGGCGATGGCGGTCGGCACGCCACCGGGTCCGCCGCCGGGGCCGCTCACCCCAGGACCCGCCCGATCCAGCGGTCCGGGCTGGCGATCTCGTCCGAGCTCGGCAGCGTCTCGGGCCCATCCCAGATCCGAGCCAGCGCGCCCCGGCCGCGCGCCTCGGCGACCGCGCGCACGAATCGCTCGCCGCGCTCGTACTGCTCGAGCTTGAGATCCATGCCGGTCAGCTTCAGCACGGCCCGCTCGAAACCGGTCCGTCGCTGGCGGCGCTCGTGGAAGCGGGCCGAGATGCGCTCGACATCCGGCACGAGGCCTCGCCCGACCTCGTCCTTGACGTTGTCGCTGAAGCCCTCGAGGAGGCTCATCACGGCCTGCGTCTCGCGGAACAGCCGCTTTTGCTCATCGCCCATGAGCGACTCCATCCAGTGCTCGCCGGCGCCGTCACCGCGCAGCGCCCGCCCGATGGCGCGAAGTGCATCGCGGCCGAGCGACCCGGCGCTGCCACTGAACAGGCTCAGCTGGCGCTCGAGCCGGTCCGCGAGGTACGGCCGCAGCCACGGATGCGCCTCGAACTCGAAGGCGTGGGTCGTCTCGTGGAGGGCGATCCAGGTTCGGAACGGCGCGACCGGGATGCCGAGCGCGTGGGCCGTGCCACGGACGTTCTCCTCGACGAACAGGAGGCGGCCGTCCTCCGCCTCGGCCGACAGGATCGCAAGGTCGTACTGGCCGAGCACGCGGGTGCCCATGAAGCCGAGCAGGAACCCGAGCTGCTGGCTCGTCACCCAGCGGTTCGCGAGGGCCATCGTGGCCCGGGTGAGACCGCCGCCGACGGGGACCACCTGGTCGAGGAGCTCGCCCTCCATTCGCGAGATGAGGGAGCGGAACGTCCCGACGTTCGCCCGAATCCAGCCGGCGCGGTCGACGACCGCCGCCCGATCGACGACCCCCGGCAGGGGTGTGCCGAGCGCCTCGCCGAGTCGCGGCACCACGCGAGCCATCGCCTCGCGGTACGCGCCGTCGGCGGCCCGCAGCTCGAGCGGCGAGAGTGCTCCTGGGGCCCCTTCGGCGCGCTTGACCGCGGTCCGTTCCACGAGGGCCCAGTCGACCAGCCCCCGGCGCGCCGATCGCTCCGCTCGCCGGCCAAGGACCGTCGCGGCCGCGCCGATCGCCGACCCGAGGAGGAACCCCGCCTGCCAGCGCCGGTCGCTCCGCCAGGTGCCCCGCCCCCCGGAGCGGCCGCCCCCGGACCCGCCGCCCGAGGACCCGCCCCCTTGCCCGCTGCCCTGCCCGCTCATGCCGCCAGTCCGAGCTCCACGCCCGCGACGTCGGGGAACGCTTCGCCGAACATCCGCTCGGCGATCCGCCGGAAGGCGTCGACGTTGCCGGTCGTGAGCTGGAGGTGCGTCGCCGCTTCGCCCGGCGCGGCCTCGAGCCCGTTCACCGAGAGCAGCTCGGCGAGTGCCGACGCCGTCGCGGCGGCCGAATCGACGATCGCGATCTCGTCTCCCGCGATCGACGCGATCGCGGATCGCAGGAGCGGGTAGTGGGTGCAGCCGAGGAGCAGGGTGTCGATCTTCGCGGACGGTGGGAGCGGGAAGATGAACTCGCCGCTCGCGTCACGCTCGCCCAACAGCGGCGCCAGCCCATCACGGACGGCTCGGTCGACCTCCGGCCCCGACAGCGCACCGGCCTCGACCATCGGCACGAACGTCGGCGTCGCGTGCTCGTAGACCTCGACCGCCGGGTTCTCGTCCTTGATCGCGGCGAAGTAGGCATGCGACCGGATCGTCGCCGGCGTACCGATGACGCCGACGCGGCGGTTGCGGCTGGCGAGCGCCGCGGAGACCGCGCCGGGCCGGATGACACCCAGGATCGGCAGGTCGGAGCGGCGCCGCAGGTCGCCGAGCGCGACCGCGGTCGAGGTGTTGCAGGCCACGACCACGGCCTTGACGTCGCGCTCGACGAGCGCGTCGAGCGACTCGATCGCGAAGCTTCGCACCTCGTCGTCCGGGCGCGTCCCGTACGGCGCCCGTGCGTTGTCGCCGAGGTAGATCGTCGCCTCGCCGGGCAGGCGGCGGATGATCTCTCGAAGGACCGTCAGGCCGCCGACGCCGGAGTCGAAGACCCCGATCGGCCGCGAATCCGTCACGCCGGCCGGGACTCCAGGGACGCTAGCTTGCCGCGCCAACGGCCGCGCCGCGGATCCCCAGCCGCGACAGCATCGCCGAGCGGCGCTCCGCGTGCAGGCCGAGGAGGTGCCGCGCCACCTCCTCCACGTCGTGGCTGACGCCCGCCTCGGGGTTGGTCGTCACGAACGCCGAGCCGAGGTTGCTGGCCGGACCGACGACCTGGCCCTCCGAGCGGACCCGGTAGTCGGGCTCGCGGCCGAGCGCGCTCCGGATCACCGACGGGTCCATCCCCGCTGCCGCGTCGGCGCGATTCACGAGGTACCGGATCTTCGCCGCCGGGTAGCCGATCTTCGCGAACGTTTCGGCCATCGCCACGGTGTTCCGGATCGTGCCGCCGTCGTAGGTCACGACCTCGAGGATCGTGTCGGCCTGGTCGAGGAGCGCGAGCGTGTGCTCGTCCAGCGCGACGCCGGTGTCGACGACGATGACCTCGTACAGCCGCCGCATGAGCGACAGGATCTTCTCGAGGTCACGCGCGAGGACCATCTCTGCCATCTCGATCCGTGGCGGAGCGAGTAGGACGTCCACCTCGGCCGGGCCCCTCCAGAGGATCTCGGCGAGGTCCGACTCGGCGATCCGGTCGGTCGGCAGGTCGATGATCGAGGGCGCGTGGGCGGGCACGCGCAGCAGGCCCCGCAGGTCGCCGAACTGGAGGCTGCCGGCGACGAGCGCCGTCTTCGCGCCGGGGCCGGCCGCGGCGACGGCGAGGTTGAACGCCAGGGTCGTCTTGCCCACCCCGCCCTTCGGCGCGAAGACGGCGACGATCCGCGACGGGCCGCGCGCCGAGCTGGTGGTCGCCGCCTTGTGGACGCCCATGACGTGGGTCATCAGGTCATAGCCGTTGAACGGCATCGTCAGGACGTCGGCGATGCCCTGCTTCGGGTCGACCTTGACCGGGTTCTGGGGCACCGTCAGGACGATGACGGGCGTGCCGACCCCGGAGTCGCGGAGCTGCTTCACGAGCTGCATGCCCCGCAGCCGGCCCTGGAGGAGCGCATCGACGACGATCACGTCGGGCCGGTGCTCGGCGACCCGTGGCAGCGCCTCGAGGCCGTCGGACACGACGTCGACGAGCCGAACCTGGCCCTGCGTGGTCAGCAACCCGCGCATGTACTGGGCGACCTGGGGCACGTCCTCGACGAGCAGGAGGCGGACCTGATCGGGCGGCATCGCCCGAACGGTACCACGGCCCTCCCCGCGGCCTAGGGTGGCGAGGGCCGGCGGGCGACGATGACCACCCGGTCGGAATCGGGCGCCAGGGGGCTCATGTCGGGCTCACCGGCGACGGCCTCGATCGCGAGGCCCGCGTCCCGGGCGAAGGCCTCCAGCTCGTCCGGCTCGACGAGCCGGAGCTCGTCCCGCCGGGCCCACCGCATGATCGGCTCACCCGGGCGGCCCTCGTCGAACAACGTCGTCAGGTCGAGGCGGTCTGACCCCCGCTCGCAGCGGCCGCCGGCCAGCTTCGTGACGGTCGTGCCCGTCTCGGGGTCATCGCGGATCCACTCCAGCGAGAGGCTGCCGTCGTAGAAGTCGCGCTCCTCGGGGCCGACGAGCCAGGCGTCGATGACCGTGATCCCGCCGGGCGCGACGAGCCGCGACATCGTCTCGACGGCGGCCCGTTGGTGCCCCGCGTCGCGCAGCAGCAGGATCGAGCCGACGGCCAGGATGGCGAGCCCGAACGAGCCCGGTCCCGGAACGGGCGGCTGGGCGATCATCGACCATCGACGGTCGACGTCGACGAGGTCCGCCTCGAGCCACCGGATCCGAGCGGCGACGTTGTCCCCGGCGGCCGCCGCCTTCGCCCGGGCGCGCGCGAGCATCGCCGGCTCGACGTCGACGGCGACGACGACGTGCCCCGCCGCGGCAAGCGGGATCGCGACGCGGCCGGTGCCGCATGCGAGCTCGACGACCGGGCCGATCTCGGCCGCCCGGCGCGCGAGCGCGAGGTAGAGGTCCAGGTCGCCGGGGTCGTCCGCGAGGTCGAGGTCGTAGAGCCGGGCGAGGGCAGCCGCGACCGTCGGCGACGTGGCGATCGTCAGCTTCCCGTCGGTGCGCCCGCCCCAGCGGTCGCGGCGCCAGCCGGAGCCCCGGCGGCGCCATCCGTTGCCGCCCGCCTTGCCGTTCGCCCGCCGACTCGCCTCGCCGCCATGGCGGAGATCGCCTCGAGGGCGCAGCGGTTCGCGAGCTGGGCCGTGGACTCGGCCCAGTCGTACGGCGGTGCGACCTCAACGATGTCCATCGCCGCGAGCTCGACCGACGAAACGATCCGGCGGATGGCGCGGAGCAGCTCCCGCGGCAGCATCCCGCCTGGCTCCGGCGTACCCGTGCCCGGCGCCGAGCCCGGGTCGACGACGTCGATGTCGACCGAGAGGTAGATCGCGTCCGCCCCGTCGAGCGCCTCGCCGATGGCGGCGTCGACGACGGCCTCCGCGCCGCGTTCCTCGATCTCGGTCATGAGGTGCCACCGGAGGCCACGCTCGCGCATCCACTCCAGGACCGGCACCGGCGGCCAATAGCCCCGCAGCCCGACCTGGATGAAGTTCCGGCCGTCGACGGCACCGGATTCGATCAGCCGCCGCATCGGCGAGCCGTGCCCGGCTAGCTGGCCCCACGAGTCGGGGGCGGTGTCGGCGTGGGCGTCGAAGTGGAGGATCCCGATGCTGCCGGGTCGGCGGGCCTCGGCCACGGCGCTCGCCGACGGCCAGGTGATCGAGTGATCGCCCCCGAGGACGATCGGCACGGCGCCGGTCTCGGCGACCTCGCGGACCTTGCGGTAGATCATCGCGTGCCCGCGTTCCCAGTACGCCGGCACGATGTTCGCATCACCGGCGTCGACGACCGTCAGCACGTCGAACGGCCGGACGTCGAGCTGGAGCGAGTTCAGGCTCCCGGAGCTGTACTGCGCCTCGCGGATCGCCCGTGGCCCGAAGCGCGCCCCCGGCCGATGGGTGACCATGTCGTCGAACGGCGCGCCGACGATCGCGACGTCGGCGCCGCGGCGACGGATTTCGGCCGCGTCCGCCACCCAGGGCAGGTTCGCGAAGGTCGTCGGCCCGACGTAGGTCGGCAGGTCGAAGTCGGTATAGACCTCGAACGGCCGATCCCAGCCGAACTGGCTTGCGTACGGCCCGCTCGAGCCGCCGAGGTGGCCGGCCGAGGGATGGCTGCCCTCGTCAGCGTGCGGGTGGCCGTGCGGATCCGGCTCGGGTCCGAGGCCGGGCTCGAGGCCGAGCCCGTGATCGGGCAGCGCGGTGCGCCCGACGTCGCGGGCATCGTCGTCGGGGCCGGAGCCGCCACCGGATCGGCGGCGAGGGCGCTCGCTCACGCGGACACTCCTGGACGGGACGCGGAGTCGTGCGGGGACCGTCCAACGCGTTCGACGCCGCCGGTTCGGAGACCGCCGTCCAGCGGGGCGCCGGGCGCATCGTAGCACCGGGTTCCGGGCGTTCCTCAGCGCTGGTGCGTGAGCGTGACCTCCGTGACGAGGACGAGTGCCGCGAGGAACAGCGCGATCGGGGGCTGGAACAGCCCCTGGAGCCGCATGACCACGAAGACCGCGACGAGGATGCCCAGCCAGGTCCCTCGCCGGATCGCCCGTGTCCAATCGCCGCGATAGGCGATGCGCCGCCGGCGCGCGAAGCTGGCGAGCCACAGCAGCGGCGCAGCCGTGAGGGCCGTCGCCGCGCCCATCAGGCCGGCGCCGGCGTAGCCCGCCGTCGGGCTGGCGCGCGGATCCACGCTGACGAGGACCCAGGCCACGGCCAGCCAGCAGGCCGCGGCAGTGCCGACCAGCGAGAGGTTGACGAGGCGATCGCGGCGGCTCACCGGACGGGCGCCCGCCAGAGCGCGACCCGCCCGACGACGTCCGACAGCTCGTCGACGACGAGGTCGGCGATCCTCGCCACCGGCACCGTGTCGTCCCCGAGGCTGGCCGCGTCGCCCGCCTCGACGACGTCCGGCGGCGGCGAGGACGTCGGGAGCGGTGTATCCGACTGCCGATGGCGGAGGTAGGCCGCTCGCCACCCCGCTGCCCTCGCCCCCTCGACGTCGGCCGCCCAGTCGTCGCCGACGTGGAGGATGTGCTTCGCCGCGACGCCGAGGAGCTCGCGAGCGTGGTCGAAGATCGCCGGGTGCGGCTTGATCGTCCCCACTCGCTCCGAAACCACGACCGCCTGCAGGTGCCGCAGCCAGCCACGGGCCTCGACATACCGGTCGATCGTCGCGCCCAGCGGCCAGTTCGACAGGATGCCGAGGACGAAGCCACCACCCGCCAGCCGCTCCAGGACCGAGCCGGCATCGGGCGCGGGCGGCAACCGCGTGACGAACGCCGACGAGTAGGCGTCCACGACCGCCTCCACCTCGGTCGGCTCCACGAGCCGGCCTGCCGCCACGTCATCCCAGCGCTCGTGCGCGGATGGCGCCGCCATGCCGCGAAGGCGGGCCAGCGCCCGGACGGTCCGCTCCGGCAGGCTGACCTCGCGGAACCGTGGGACCTCCTCTCGGAACTGGCGCGCGCGCTCCTCCTCCCAGGCCGCCAGGAATGCATCGGAGTCGCCGGCCAGCCCGCGGGCCGCGACGGCTTCGGCCGTCTCCCGGACGACCGCCGCGAGGCCCGCTCGATCGACCGGCACCAGGGTGTTTCCGAAGTCGAACGTGATCGCGGCGACATGCAGCACGCGCCGACCTCGATCCACTAGCGCGCCGCGCTCGACGGGCAGACGTCGCGGAACGGGCAGTACGTGCACGCGAGCGGGCTGGGCTTCGGCGTGTAGTCGCGGGCTCGGATGCCGGCGGCCGCCGTGCCGATCCGGGCCTTCGCCTTCTCGAGGCGGCCGGGTTCGACCTCGGCCCGGCCCACGAGCCCGGAGTCGAGGAAGTGAAGCTGGACCGCGTCGGGCAGCCGGCCTGTCATCGCCTCGTAGGCCATCGCGTAGATCTGGAGCTGCAGCGAGTCGCGGGCGCGACCCCGGGCGATGGCCGGATCCCGGACGTCGCTCGACTTGTAGTCGGTGATCGTCACCCGTTCCCGGCCGAGGAGCTCCAGGGTCGGCTCGACGACGTCGGCGCGGAGGATCGTCGGCGGCACGGCCGCGACGGCCGGACCGCGATCCGCCGAGTGGCCGTCCGAGTCGTCGACCGTCGCGCCGCCGGAGGCGGCGACGATGTCGACCCGGTCGAAGCGGCCGCGGATCCGGTCGCCACCGAGGCTGAAGGCGAACTCGCGCTCGACCCACGCCGGGACGACGGCGTCCGGCGCCAGCTGGGCCTCGCGGAACCGGCGCAGCGCCGCTCGTCCCGCGTCGAGCCGGGCCAGCTCGTGCTCGCGCGACACGAAGCCTTCGTTCGACCACGCCGCGTCGAGCACCGCCATCAGCTCCGGCTCGGTCAGTGGCCGGCCACGGGCCTGGGAACGGTGGAACTCCTGGACCGCCTGGTGCAGCGCCGACCCGTAGACGAGCGAATGGTGCGGCGCCGTCGGGATCCGGAGGACGTGGCTGAACCGGTAGCGGAGTGGGCACGACAGGTAGTCGTCGATCGCGGAATGACTCAGCGTCAGCGGTCCCTCGATCGGGGTCCGCTCGGCCTCGGGAAGCTCCGGCGGCGCGTCGAGGGCGGCAAACCGCTGGAGCGGGCCGGCGGCAGCCCTCGTCGACGTGGCGTTGCCCGCGGCGCCCCCGAGGCCCTGAAGGTCGAGCGCCTCGAGAACGAACGGCGAGACGCGCCGCAGCCGGCCGCTGGTCGACTCGGCGGCGTGGGTCAGGATCAGCTCGTCGCGGGCCCGCGTCATGGCGACGTAGAACAGGCGGCGCTCCTCCTGGAGCTGGCCGTCGCCGTCCGGGAGGATCTCGTCCACGAGCTCGGGCGGCAGCCCGAGCGGCTCGCGGCGCGCGCGGGCCGGAAAGCGGTCCGCCACGAGGCCCGGCAGGAACACGACCGGGAACTCCAGGCCCTTGGCCTTGTGGACGGTCATCACGTGGACCGCGTCGACGTCGGGATCCGGATCGGCGGTCGGCGGGTCGTCACCCGCGTCGATCAGCGTGCCCAGGTGGCGAGCCAGAAACACGGCCCGGTCGTCGGCGAGGAGCGCCGACTGGACCCGGACGATGTCGAAGAAGCGCCCGACGTTCGCGAGCACCTCCTCTGCGGCGACGGAGTCGGCCGCCGCCAGCGAGGCGAGCCAGCCCGTGTCACGAAGGAAGGCATAGAGGACCTCGCCGGCCGGCCGTCGCTGGGCGAGATCCCGGAAGCGGCGGATGTCCGCGTGGAGCCGGGCGAGGGCCTGGCGCCCCGGCGGGCTCAACCGCAGCGCGGCCGGATCCGCCCCCGCGTCCTCGATGACCTCGAACAGGGTCCTGTTCCGGCGGCGGGCCGAGCCGGCAACGGTCGCGAGATCCTCGGCGGGCACGGCGTAGCGATCGGAGGCGGCGAGGGCGTAGACGTCGACGCTCGAGCCCGGATCGGCGATTGCCCGGAGGAGCGCGAGCAGCAGCCGGACCTCCGGCCGCGCGTAGAGGCCCGAGGTGCCCGAGAAGCGCCACGGCAGCCCGGCGGCGTTGAGGGCTCGCAGGATGGCGTCGCCGTCAGCGTTCGCCCGGACGAGGATCGCGTGGTCGCGGGGACGGGCGCCCGCGTCCACGCGGCGCCGGATCTCCGCGGCGATCCAGTCCGCCTCCTCCCCGCCGGTGGCGAACGCGGCGTGTCGGACCGGTGCCGCGGAACGTTCGGCCCGCTCCGGGACGAGCCGCTTCGGGATCCCGACGCGGACCTCGAGGCGATCCGGGTCGTTGAACCGGATCAGCCGGTGGGCGGCGTCGAGGACCGGTGGCAGGGACCGGTAGTTCCGGCGCAGCACGACCGTCCGGGCGCCTCGATACCGCTCCCGGAACTGGAGGATGTTGCTGATCGCCGCGCCGCGGAAGCGGTAGATCGACTGGTCGTCGTCGCCCACGACGGTGACGTTGCGATGCCGTTCGGCGAGGATCGCCACGAGCTCCGACTGGGCCCGGTTCGTATCCTGGAACTCGTCGACCAGGATGTAGCGGTATCGACGCTGGGCCGCGGCCCGGGTGGCCGCCGAATCGCGCAGCAGCCGCAGCGCGAGCGAGACCTGGTCCCCGAAGTCGATCGCGCCGTGGGCCCGCAGCAGGTCCGTGTAGCGGGCGTAGGCCCGCGCCAGCTCGCCCTGCCGTCGGGCCTCCTCGGCCGCCGCCACCACCGCGTCGGGATCGGTCTCCAGTGGCTGGGCCTCGGCCGCCCCGGCGAGCTCCATCGCCCGCGCCGCGAGGCGCTCCGCGTAGGCCAGGTAGCGCGCCGGCGAGACGTCCTCGTCCCGAGCCCGGGCAAACAGGGTCGCCAGGGCACCGAGGAACCGGGTCGGGTCGCCGAGGGGGCGGTACGTGTCCAACTCCAGCTCGAACAGCCGCTCCCGCAGGAAGACCACGACCTCGGGACGCGTGAGAACCCGCACGTCGGGTGACAGCCCCAGCTCGTAGGCGAACTCGCGGATGAGCCGATCACCGAAGGCGTGGAACGTCGAGATAGCCGTGTCGGCGTAGCCGTACGGCACGAGCTGGTCGACTCGGAGCTGCATCTCCTCGGCAGCCTTGTCGGTGAACGTCAAGGCGAGGATCTCCGATGGTCGCGCGCGCCGCGTCGCGATCAGCCACGCGATTCGGCGGGTGATGACCTGCGTCTTGCCGGTCCCGGCCCCGGCGACGACGAGCAGCGGTCCCTCGCCGTGGGTCACCGCCCGACGTTGCTCGCCATTGAGCCCGTCCAGGAGGGCATCGAGGCCCGTCGGCTGGGGGTCGACCGATCCGTCCGCCGCGGTCGTGGTCCTCGTGGCGATCGTGTCCAGGCCGTGCCAGACCGGGATCTGCTCGAGGGGTCGAACGCGCCGCGATCGCGGTCGGGTCACGGGACGCTCGTCGGCTGGGGGCATGGGCGCAGGATCGCGCCCGGGCGTGACAGCTCTGCTGGCAGCGCGATCAGGCGGGCGACCCCGGCGCCGGCTTCGTGAGCGCCTGCCGCAGCGCCTCGGCCTCCTCGGTCGAGAGCGCGGCCTCCGATGTCCCACCCACGACCGCCTTGGCGTAGACGCGGGTCCCCGCTCGCGCGTGCAGGCTGCTGACGACGAACCCGTCGCCACGGCCGTCGAGGATCGCGAGGGCGAAGCTCTGGTTGCCGCCCGTGTCCTCGAAGGGGTTGAAGCGGACCAGCCCGACGCGACCCAGCGAGGCCCGGAGGTCGCGCTCGAGGATCGCCGCTCGAGCCGCGACGCGATCGACCTCCTCGATCGCCGTCCGGACCCGCTCGAGGTGCGTCCCGAGCACGCTCTCGAGGCTGGCGGCGTCACTGCCACGCGTCAGGGCGTCGAGCCGGCGACCGAGCCGGCGGAGCCGTACGGCCTGGGCGATCGAGATCAGGAGGAGCAGCCCGACGAGGGCCGCGAGGCCGACGACCACCAGGCCGAGATTCGCCGAGACGAGCGCGTCGAGGTCGATCGGGAGGTCCTCCGGGCGGTGGTGCCGAGTCTAGCGTCGGCCGATGCACCGCCGCCCATCGCGGTCGGCTCGGCGGCCGGGCGGAGGGGCGTGTAGACTGCCGCGGCCATGGCCAAGCGCGTTCGAGCCTCCGCCAAGCCCATCCGCCGGACACGACCGTCGCGGCCAGCCGCCGATCGCCCGGCCGAGGCACCGGTCCGGCCCGTGGTCCCGACCCGGCCGGCGCCCGACGAGACGACGGAGATGCCGCTCCGGTCGTCGAGCCACCTGACCGAGGAGGAGCTCCGTCGCGCTGCCGAGCTGGAGGCCGAGGCCAGCGCCCGGGAGAAGGCCGCCATCGCCGACGCCCTCCGACGCCGCAATCGCGGCCGCGGGATCGACGCGGGGCGGGTGGCCGACATCAACGCCCCGCTCTCGGTTCGGATGTCCCACGAGTACGCGTACGTCGGGCGTGACGTTCGCCGGATCGTCGTCACCGGCGGCCTCATGGTCGGGATCCTGGCCACGCTCCATGTCCTGGTGAACGTCCTGGGGGTCATCACGCTCTAGGGCCAGCTCGCGGTCGTCAGCCGGCACCGGGAGTACCGGTATCCACGGAGTGCCAGCGGTCGAAGGAGCCGTCACGCGCGGCGGTCGGGCATGTAGCACTGGTGGTGCCGCTGGACCGCGAACCCGTCGATAAGTCGACGACCAGATGCCGCGGACACCGGGATTCGGCAAGCGAGGCGCTCGCCGTTGTCATGCGGCACTGGGAGTGCCGGTATCCACGGATTGGCAGCGGTCGGAGGAGCTGCCGCTCACGGCGGCTCGGTCATGTGGGACTGGTGGTGCCGTTAGGCCGCGATGCGGTGGATAGCGCGAACGCCAGTAGCAGGTGACCGCGGGATCCGGCAGGGCCGCGGCTAATGCGACTCCCCGTAGCAGATGACAGCGGGATCCGGTCAGCGACCGCACCGTGGGCGCGCGACCACTGCGGCGCCCTCGAGCCCTGAACCCCGGGGCGTGGCCCGCGAACCGTAGACTGCAACACATGCCCGCGCGCCGTCCCTCGCGTCCGACCGGCGCCCGCCCCGAGGCGCTCTTCAAGCCGCCGCCAGAGCGCCAGCCGCTGGCGGCCCGGATGCGGCCGCGGAGCTTCGAGGAGTTCGTTGGCCAGGAGCACCTCGTCGGCGAGCGCGGGCCACTTCGCCGCGGGGTCGCCCGCGGCCACCTGGGCTCGATGGTCCTGTGGGGCCCGCCGGGCACCGGCAAGACGACCCTCGCCCGGTTGCTCGCCGGGGCCATCGGCGCGGAGTTCGCGATCCTCTCGGCGGTCATGTCGGGCGTGGCCGAGGTCCGGGCCGCGATCGCCGAGGCCCAGGAGCGGCTGGCCCTGCACGGCCAGCGGACCGTCCTGTTCGTCGACGAGATCCACCGCTTCAACACGGGCCAGCAGGACGCCCTGCTGCCGCACGTCGAGGACGGGACGGTCACGTTCATCGGGGCTACCACCGAGAACCCGTACTTCGAGATCAACACCCCGCTCCTGTCGCGCCTCCGGGTCTGGCGCCTCGAGCCGCTGTCGGACGAGGACGTCGGAACCGTCGTCCGGCGTGCGATCGAGGATGCCGAGCGAGGCCTCGCCGGCGAGCTGGGGCCCGAGGGTGGCGTCGCGCTGGCAGATGACGCCTTCGAGCACCTCGTCTCGATCTCCGGCGGCGACGCCCGGGTCGCCCTGAACGTCCTCGAGGGCGCGGTCACGCTCGCCGAGGCCGAGGAGGTGCGCGACGCGGCCGGGCGCGTGGCGCCGAGGGTCGGGGACGTCGAGGGGGCGGCCCAGCAGCGCGTCCTGGCATACGACCGGGCCGGCGACGGCCACTACGACACGATCAGCGCGTTCATCAAGAGCATCCGTGGCAATGACCCGGACGCGGCCCTGTACTGGCTGGCGACGATGGTCGCCGCCGGCGAGGACCCCCGGTTCATCGCCCGCCGCCTGATCATCAGCGCCTCCGAGGACGTCGGCAACGCCGATCCCCGGGCCCTCCAGGTCGCGGTCGCTGCCTCCGATGCCCTCGAGTGGGTCGGCCTGCCGGAGGCCCAGTACGCCCTGGCCCAGGCCACCGCCTACCTCGCCTCGACCGTCAAGTCGAACGCCGCCGGGCAGGCGTACTGGGCCGCGCTGTCGGACGTCCTCGAGCATGGCACGCTGCCGGTTCCGAACCACCTCAAGACCGCCGGCGACCGACGGATGCGTCATCACGGCATCGGCGTCGGGTACCGCTACCCGCACGACTTCGAGGGCGGCGACGTCGACCAGCAGGACCTGCCCGACAAGCTGGCCGCAATGGGCCGGCGCTACTACGTCCCGACCGAGCAGGGCGCCGAGCGCGGGATCGGCGAACGGCTCGAGGGGCTGCGGGCGTCGCGGGCGGCCGGGCCGGCGAAGCGTCGCCAGGC
>JBQGDI010000098.1:0-18089 GCA_052038965.1 Candidatus Limnocylindrales bacterium
TCTGGAGCGTGATCGGGGAGTAGCCCATCGCGCCGGGGAGCAGCCCGATTCGCCGCTCCCCAGTCCTGGCTCGTGGGGTCCGTCAGATACTAACCCGGGTGGTGTTAGGTCCGACTGCGGCGGTCGCAGAGGCCCCCGGACGTGGCGGACGAGCGATTGCGTGTTCAGGGCGGTGGCTCGCCGCCTGCCAGGGCCGGCACGTCGCCGCCTAACACCATCCCCATTGGTATAGGACAGCGTTGGTTGTCCGCCCCGTGGCAGGGTGCGCCGGTTGCCTCAGCCCCGCTTCCGGGCGATCCAGACCTCCTCGGACGGCCACTTGCGTGCCCATTCCGCGGTCACGAACGTCCAGCGCGGATCCGTCTGCGCACCTTCCGGGGCCTGGACCTCGATGAGCCGCTCGATCTCGAAGCCGGCATCCCGGAGCAGCCGGATCCATTCGCCGTGCGGCAGGTGGAACTCGATCGACGCGTCGTCCGGCCACTGGGTCCGGTACATCCCGAAGTACGGGCGGAGCAGGGTCACACCGGCCGGGCCGTCAGCCTCGAGGTCGGGGACCGTGAGCTGGACGAGGGCCGAGTTGGTCATGCAGATCAGCCGCCCGCCCGGCCGGAGGACGCGCGCCGCCTCGGCCAGCCAGCGATACGGATCGGCCCACAGCGCGGCCCCGTACTCGCTGATCGCGACGTCGAACGAGGCGTCGTCGAACGGCAGGTCCTCGGCGACGCCGAGATGGAGCGGGAAGTGGATCGCGAACTCGTCCTGCAGCCGCCGGGCCGTCTCGAGCTGGGCGGGCGAGTTGTCGATCCCGACCGGCCTTGCGCCGAGCCGCGCCAGCCAGGCGGACACGTACGCCGTGCCGCAGCCCAGCTCGACGACGTCGGCTCCCGATAGGTCATCGGGAAGCAGCCGCAGCTCGGTCTCGGGGACGCGCCAGATGCCCCAGCGCGGCTCGGTCTCGGCCCAGTTCCGCCGACCTGGCTCGGCGTAGTCGGCGGCGTAGCGGTCCCACGCCTCGCGATTCGCGCGGGCGTGCTCGGGCAGGCGGTCAATGTCGGTCATGGCCGAAGGCTACCGAACCCCGTGACCTTCGGGGTATGATCCTTGAACTTGCAGACTGCATAGACTTTATGCGTCGATGTGCCCGGATCGCGGGCGCAGCCAGCCTTGCTCGGGAGACCATTTCGCGCCGATGGACGCCAGCCACCCGCCTCGCACCGACGTCGCCCTCGCCGAGCGGCCGTGGGTGAATCCGCGCGATCCCGCGAAGGCCCTCGGGCCGGACGGACGGCCGGCGCGGAGCCGCCGCGCGCCGATCTGGGCCGACGTGCCGGACGAGCAGTGGGACGACTGGCGCTGGCAGCTGAGCCACCGGATCAACTCCGTGGACGAGGTCGCGGCCGTCCTCAACCTGACCGACGAGGAGCGCGAGGGCCTGACGGCCGACGACAAGTTCCGGGTCGACATCACGCCGTACTTCGCGAGCCTCATCGACCCGGACGACCCGGCCGACCCGATCCGCCGCCAGGTCATCCCGCTGGGGCGCGAGGCCCAGACCTTCACCGGGATGATGGAGGACTCCCTCGCCGAGGACCGCCACTCGCCGGTCCCGGGGCTCGTCCACCGCTACCCGGACCGGGTCCTGATGCTCGTGACGACGCAGTGCGCGAGCTACTGCCGGTATTGCACCCGGAGCCGGATCGTCGGCGACCCGACCCAGAACTTCAACTCCCGCGAACACGAGGCGCAGCTCGAGTACCTCCGCCGGACGCCCCAGGTTCGGGACGTCCTCATCTCGGGCGGCGATGGCCTGACGCTCGCGCCGAAGCTCTTCGAGCGGATCATCCGGGGACTCCGCGAGATCCCCCACATCGAGATCATCCGGATCGGGACCCGCGTCCCGGTGTTCATGCCCCAGCGGGTCGACGACGAGCTGTGCGAGATGCTCGCCAGGTACCACCCGATCTGGATGAACCTCCACTTCAACCACCCGAACGAGATCACGCCCGAGGTCGCCCGGGCCGCCGACAAGCTGACGCGAGCCGGCATTCCGCTCGGCAACCAGAGCGTCCTCCTCGCCGGGGTGAACGACTGCGTCCACATCCAGCGGGCACTCGTCCACCGCCTCGTCGAGAACCGGATCCGGCCGTACTACCTGTACCAGTGCGACCTCGTGGAGGGCTCGGGCCACTTCCGGACGCCCGTCGGCAAGGGCCTCGAGATCATGGAGGGCCTGCGCGGGCATACCAGCGGCTACGCCATCCCGACGTACGTCATCGATGCTCCCGGTGGCGGCGGCAAGATCCCGGTCATGCCGAACTACCTGATCAGCTACTCGGACCACAAGGTCGTGCTGCGGAACTACGAGGGCTACATCACGACCTACGAGGAGCCGCCGACCTACGCACCGCACGACAAGGCGGCCTGCCGGTACTGCCAGCACGAACGCCCCGAACCTGGCCAGTCGGGCGTCCTCGGGCTGCTCGAGGGGCAGCGGATGTGGATCGAGCCGAAGGGCTTCGAGGAGGTCCACAGCCGGGGCAACACCGAGGCACACCGCCTCCAGGATCCATCGAAGTGGGTGCCGTTCGGCGTCGGCGCGATCGAAGGCCGCGCGTCACGGTCGCTGCCGGTCCTGGCGGAGGGTGCCCCGGACGCCGGCGACGGCGATCTGGCTCCGCGGGAGTACGGGCCCGGCGAGGAGCCCAGGCCGCGCGAGGGCGAACCGACCGGCTCCGCCCACGGGGAGATGCTCTAGGCGCCTGCCCCGGCGCTGCTCCGGGAGCCGACCACGAGGCCCGGCGGCGGGTTCGCGTACGATCGGCCGGCCGTGATGACCCTCGACGAGCTCCGTCCGCCACCCCCGGGCCTGCCGGCCGTCGACCTGCGACCTCCTGTCCTGGCCGAATCCGGCGACCCCTTCGCCGCCCTCCGGGTCATCGACCTCGTGGCACGGCTGCCACGGGGCCGACCGATCGCGATCTCGGCCATCACGGACCGCCTGAACGTCGCGCACCTCGACTGGCTGTTCGAGCCGCGGGTCGTCGCCGACGCCCTGCTCCAGCTCCAGGCCAACTGGATGGCCGACTACCGCAACACGAGTGGGATCCTCCTGGACGACACGGACGGCCTGGATGTCGTGACGATCGAGGACTCGCCGCGAGTCGATCCGTGGCTGGTCCGGCAGGCCGAACGGGCCGCGGCGGCGTGTCGCGACGCCCTCGTCGAGTTCAGCCGGCGCGAGCGCGTCGCCGGCGGGTAGCGGCCTCGATGCAGACCGGGCGATTGACCTCGACCAGCCCTGGGGCCCTCGCGCACCGCGTCCCGCAGCTGGATGGAATCGCGCCCATGGACGCCGCCGAGCGGTTGCGGGACCTGCCCGGGCTGGCGCTCCTCGAAAGCGCGCGGCCGGGTCGGAACGCGCGCTGGACGTACCTGTCGGCCGATCCGGTCGCGGTCATCGACGCCCCGGCCGAGGGCCGGGATCCGTTTGCGACGGCCAGGCGGGTCCTGGGCCGGCTCTCGGGAGCGCGATTCGACGATCGCGCGGCGCCGCCGGTCAGCGGCGGCTTCATCGGCTACCTGTCGTACGACCTCGGTCGCCGCCTCGAGCGCCTGCCGTCGATCGCGGCGGTCGACCACGACCTGCCGCTGCTGCGCCTCGGTCTCCACGACTGGGTGGCCGCGTGGGACCGGCGGACCGGGCGCGCCTGGCTCGCCGCCCGTTCGATCGACGACCGGGTCGACGGTGTCGAGGCGCGGCTGGCCTGGGCCCGAGGTCGGCTGCTCGGCGGTGCCCTGCCGGGCGTGGCGGCCGCCGAGCCGACTCGCCCCCGGACGCTCGAGCTGCGATCCGGGCTCGACCGCGCGGCATACGAGGCCGGCGTCGGGGCCGTCCGGGCCGAGATCGCCCGCGGCGAGATCTACCAGGCGAACCTCACCCGCCGGCTCGAGACCCCCTTCCGCGGCGACCCGTGGCTGCTGTATCGACGCCTCCGGACCGGCGACCCGGCCCTCTTCGCCGCCTACCTCGACCTTGGGCCGAGCCCCGCGACCGGCGCGCCACGGGCGATCCTGTCGGCCTCGCCCGAGCCGTTCCTCCGGCTCGATCGAGGTGGTCGCGTGGCCACCGACCCGATCAAGGGCACCCGGCCTCGTGGCCGGGACCGCGAGGACGACCGGCGGCTCGCGCGGGAGCTGCTGTGCTCGGCCAAGGACCGCGCCGAGAACGTCATGATCGTCGACGTCCTGCGCAACGACCTCGGCCGCGTCTGCCGGCCGGGCAGCGTTCGCGTCCCCCGCCTCTGCCGCCTCGAGCGGACCGCCGCCGTCCAGCACCTCGTCAGCACCGTCACCGGTCACCTCCTGCCCGGCCGCGACGCCTTCGACCTGCTCGCCGCGAGCTTCCCTGGCGGTTCGATCACCGGCGCGCCCAAGATCCGGGCGCTGGAGATCCTCGAGGGGCTCGAGCCTGTCCGGCGCGGGCCCTACACCGTCGCGGCGGGCTGGATCGGCGCCGACGGCGCGATGCAGACGAGCATCCTCATCCGGACCTTCGTGGCCGACGGCGCGCGACTCAGCCTCCACGTCGGCGGCGGGATCACCTGGCGCAGCGACCCGGCCGAGGAGTGGGCCGAGACCGTGGCGAAGGCGCGCGGGCCGCTCACCGCCGTGGGTGCCGTCGAGATGACCGACCCGGTCCCCCGATCGTGAGCGGGCAGTCGCTCGGTGAGCTTCGCGGCCGGCACGTCTGGCTCGCCGGCTGGCGCGGTGGAGCCGGGTCGCTCGAGCCGGCTGACGCCCCTCACGTGTCGGGCTTCGACCGCGGGTTCCAGCTCGGGGATGGGGTCTTCGAGACGATGCGCGCCCGGGCTGGCCGCGTCACCGAGCTCCGCGAGCACGTCGATCGACTGCGCCGGTCCGCGACCGGCCTCGACATCCCGCTGCCCGCGGATCTCGACCGCCGAGTCGAAAGCGGGATCGGCGCCCTCCTGGCCGCCGACGGGCTCGATGGGCCGGAGGGTGACGCATCGATCCGGCTGACGCTGAGCCGTGGCCCGTTCGCCGCCCGCGGGCTGCTGCCCCACGAGGGCGCCGAGCCGACGATCCTGATCCAGGCCTGGCCGGTCACGCCGCCGCCGCCGGCTCACCTGGAGCGGGGCCTCCACCTCGTGACCAGTGCCGTCCGCCGCGATCCCGAGAGCCCGCTGGCGGCCCTCAAGACGACCAGCCGCGCCGACTACGTGTTCGCCCGGCTGGAGGCCCGCCGGGCCGGCGCGGACGACGCTCTGTTCCTGACCGTCGACGGCCACCTGTCCGAGGCGACGAGCGCGAACGTCTTCCTCGTCAGGGGCTCGAGGCTGGCGACGCCGGCACTGGCCTGCGCGATCCTGCCAGGCACCACGCGTTCGTGGATCCTCGCCTGGGGCGGGCGGGTCGGCCTCGCGACCGAGGAGGGCTTCCTGACGTCCGGCGACCTCGTCGAGGCGGACGAGGCGTTCGTCTGCTCGTCCGTCGCCGGCATCCTGCCCGTGACCCGATTCGACGGCCGACCGATCGGGTCCGGCGACCCCGGGCCGTGGACCCGCCGCGCACGAGCCGACCGCGAGGCCTTCATCCGGGGCGAGCCGACCGCCGAGGACGCTGCCCGGTGACCCGCGACGAGCTCGTGCGCCGGACCCGCCAGCTCATCGTCGAAGGGGAGCGACTGCAGGGGAGTCCGAGCCATGGCGCCCTGAAGGTCTGGCTCGGCCTCAGCGACGACCTGCTGTCGGCGGCGTGGGGCTCGATGGACCGCTACCACCTGGCATGGCTGCAGGTCGGTCGGCCGCGCGAGACGATCCGGGGTCGGCCGATGACCGACGAGGAGGAGGCAGCCTACGTCCGCGAGGTCGCGGCGGCCAAGACCGCCGTCCTCCGGATGAGCGTCCAGGCGCTGACCCGCCACGGCATGCCGTTCGTGGGCGAGACCCGCGACTGAGCCGCGGGTCGCTCAGGGCCTGCGGATCGAGCCGGTCGTCTTCTTGCCGGTCTCGAACGGCGTCGCGAAGCACACGATCCGACGCCCGCCGGCATTCCAATCCGCCTCGCTCGGCTGGAGCCAGCCAAGGTCCATCTCGTCCTGGATCATCATGTCCTCGCCCGTGTAGGTCGCATAGGCGGCGATGCAGCGGTCGCCCACGTAGTCCTGGAACGCCGGATCACCCGGATACTCGCCCCCCTCGGGATAGTCCTCCACGAAGAAGACCTCGCCGCCGTGCGGCTGATCGCAGGCAACCGCACGAACGTCCGCGCTGTCGCCGACGAACGCCGGCGGATCGGCGATGCAGTCGCCGACCTGGAGGACCGCCGGCCCGCCACCCCCGCAGCCGGCCGCGATGCCGGCGGCGATGACGATCACGATCGCGACTCGGGCGAATCGACCGGCGTCGGTCGTCACAGCCGGCGCACAAGCACGGCCCGGTCCTCGCGGTCGAAGTCGTAGCGCTCGAAGGCCGGCACGCCGTAGAGGTTCCGCGCGCCGTCCCGCTCAGGCTCGAAACCCATCGCCGCGTGGAACCCCAGCGATACCTTGTTGGCCGGCCAGGTGACCGCGACGACGCGCCGGCGCCCGGCCGTCCGGGCGTCGTCGAAGAACCGCTCGTAGAGTGCCCGGCCGATCCCTAGCCCACGGAGGTTCGGGTTGGTCGCGATCATGTGGCAGTAGGCAACGTCCGGATGGTCGGGGGAGTGGAAGCCGATCACGAAGCCGGCGAGCCGCCCGTCGCCCGTCTCGGCGAGCCACGATGTGCCGGTGAAGTGCTGGAGCCACAGCCGCGGCAGGAGGACGTCCATCCGCCGTCCGCCCCACCAGTCGTCCACGACGCCGACGACGGCCGCGTAGTCAGCCTCGCCGGGCCGCCGGAACGAGACGTCGTCGGGGCCGCGACCGACGCTCATCGCCCGGTCACCGGGCCGGCATTCGCGCCCCACGCCGCGGCGATCGAGGCCACGATGAGCTCCGCCGGCACGAACAGCCCGAACGTCGTCCACAGGTAGTCGAGCGGTCCCAGGGCGCCGCCCTCCGCGATCGCGATCAGCCAGGTGACGAGGGCGCCGGCGAGGACCGCGGCCGCGGCGATGAGCACGGCCAGCCGGAGGACGGTCCGACGGGCGATGACCGGGACTCCGTCGGGATCCGGCGCCGTCGGCGACGGCGCCGCCGCCCGCGACAGGGCCAGGCCGATCGCCGCGCCGGCGAGCCCGGCGACGAACAGCAGGCCGGCGGTCGAGGCCAGCAGGCCGCCGACGACGGCGAGGCCGGCCGCGCCCGCGAGCCCGATGAGGATGGCCCGGGCCAGCGGTCCGGCGAGGCTGGCGCGCCTCCCGCGACCCCGTTCGACGGTACGCATCGGGGAGCATCCTAGCGGCGGATGCGACGGGCGCACGCTAGACTCCCGGCCGTGAGCCATCCGAGCCTGGGACTCCCGCCGCGCGACCTCTCGGCCGGCCAGCCCGACGCCGCGGCGATCCTCGGCGCGCGGCGCCAACGGATCGGGACACGAGCCCTCGAGGTCGCGCTCGAGCTCGACCCGACGATGCGCGAGCGACACGACGAGGCCACCCTCCGCGGGCTCCTGGCAGACGCCGCCGCCCTCGTCGACCGCCTCGCCGTGTCCGTCGCCGCCGCGGATCCCGGTCACATGGCCACCTTCGCGGAGATGGTCGCGGTCCGCTACCGCAAGCGCGGCATCCCGATGGATGACGTCGTGCGGCTGTGCGAGGGCCTGCGGCGCGCCGCGCAGGCCGTGCTTCCACCCCACGCGGCCGCGGCCGTCGACCCGGGGCTCGACGCGGCGATCGCGGTGTTCCGCTGGCACCGCCGGTTGGCCGGCGACGCTCGGAAGCGGAACCCGCTGCTGGCCTTCCTCTACCGGGGCGCGTAGGGCCGCCGGATGACGATCAAGTGGGTCGTAACCGATCCGCTCGTGATGAACGGCGAGCCGTTCTGCTACGGCACGCGCCTGACGGTCCGGAACGTCCTGGAGCTCCGGCGCGCCGGCTACCCCCTGGCCCGGATGCTGAAGGACCATCCCGAGCTGCGGCGCATGGGCATCGCCGCCGCCTACGCCTACGCCGCGGACAACCGCGACCGATACGCCGAGTTCTTCGACCCCGACGGCTCGCTCCTCGGCCCCGGCTACACGGAGGCCGAGGCCGCCGACCTGCCCGAGCCGTACCGGATCCGGGGGGTCGTCATCAAGCCAGTCGCGGGCTGATCGATCGGGGCCCGGCTCCGGCGCATCGGGCGACGCAATCCCGACCTCCGCGCGTGGGTATCTCCGGCGGCTGGTGTACTCTGATCGGCGATGACCGACACCGCTCAACCCCAGGCCGCCGGCGCCGCGCCCGGCAATCCACCCGCCGGCGACGCCCCGGCGCCGCTGTTCGATGCCGAGCGCCGAGCGACCGAGCTCGCGATCCTCGATGCCCTCCGCTCGGTCGTCGATCCCGAGATCGGGCTCAACGTCGTGGAGCTGGCGCTGATCAAGCAGGTCCTGCTCGGCAAGGACGAGAGCGAGGTCAAGATGATCCTGACCACGCCATTCTGTCCGTACGCCGGCTCGATGATCCAGCAGGTCAAGGAAGCGGCGGAATCGGTCGTCGATCACCCGGTCAAGGTCACCATCCTCGCGGAGCGCTGGGACCCGCGCGACGCCGGGCTGATGTGGTGACGCCGGCACCGGCGTCGACCCTCCACCGGTGAGCGCGCGAAGCCCGATCGAGTCGGCCGTCGCCACGATGCGCGGCGACGACGGCACCACGGGACTCCTGTACGGCGGCGACCGGATCTCGAAGGACGACCCGCGGGTCGAGGCCTACGGCACGGTCGACGAGGCGATCGCCGCCCTCGGCATCGCCCGGGCGAACCTCGGCGTGAAGCGCCGCATCGGGACGCTCGGTCCGAGCCTCGGTGGCCTCGGCGACCTGATCCTGCGGTTCCAGCGCGAGCTGTTCGTCGTCGGCGCGGAGTTGGCCACGAATCCGGAGGCCTGGGACCGCCTGGCGGACGACCGAACCCGCGTCTCGGCCGGAATGGTCCGCGGCGTCGAGGCAACGCTCCTCGAGCTGGAGCGTCACATCGACATGCCGAAGGAGTTCGTCGTGCCCGGGGAGTCGCCGACGAGTGCCGCCCTCGAGCTCGCCCGGACGATCCTTCGCCGGGCCGAGCGGCGCGCGGTAGCGCTGCGGACGGCCGGCCTCGTGCCCGGCGAGCACCTGGTCCCGTATCTCAACCGGCTGGCCGACCTGGCCTGGGTCTTGGCACGGGCCGCAGAACAGGCAGAATCACGATCCGCCACCCCGGCCCGCCGGCCGGGGGCCGGACTTCGAAGGGAGACGACGACGTGAGCTTCGACAACCGCTTCGGGAGCAACTACGGTCCGGGCGGGATGGTCGTGCCGGCCAGCGCCGCAGTCCAGGGCTCATTCCTGACGCAGGCCTTCTTCTGGATGTTCGCGGGCCTGCTGCTGTCGGCCGGCGTCGCCGCGTTCGCCCAGTTCAACCAGGCCCTGATCCGCTTCGCGGCGGACAACTTCCTGATCCTGCTCATCGCCCAGCTCGGGCTGGTGCTCGCGATCGGGTTCCTCATCAACCGCATCAGCGCGACCGTGGCGCTCGGGCTGTTCTTCGTCTACGCCGCGAGCCTCGGCCTCACGATCGGGCTGATCGTCTCGGCCTATACCTCGGCGTCGGTCGCGACGGCGTTCCTGTCGGCGTCGGCGATGTTCGGCGGGGCGGCCCTGTTCGGCGCCGTCACCAAGCGCGACCTGTCGAGCATCGGCTCGATGCTGTTCATGGGCCTGATCGGGATCATCGTCGCGTCGGTCGTGAACGTGTTCCTCGGCAACAGCACGGTCAGCTGGATCATCTCGCTCATCGGCGTCGTGATCTTCACCGGCCTGACCGCCTGGGACGTCCAGCGGATCAACTCCGGCGCGCTCGTCGCGGCGGTCGGGTCAGTCGAGAAGGCGGCCGTCCTCGGCGCCCTCCACCTCTACCTCGACTTCGTCAACCTGTTCCTGTTCCTGCTGCGGCTGTTCGGCGACCGGCGCTGAGCCGCGCCCCCGGCATGGCCGCGGGGCGCCAGGCCGCGGGCCACGAGCGCCCCGGACCGGAGTGCGTCGGCGGGGTGGGCCCAGGCGTAGCCCTGGCCGAGATCGCAACCGAGGTCGCGCAGGCGCTGGGCCTGCGCGAACGTCTCGATGCCCTCGGCCACGACGGTGATGCCGAGGCCGTGGGCCAGTGACACGACGGCGCTGACGATGCCGACGTTCGGATCGCCGAGGTCGAGGTCGGTCACGAACGACCGGTCGATCTTGATCGTGTCGAGCGGCAGCTGGCGGAGGTAGGCAAGGGACGAGTAGCCCGTGCCGAAGTCGTCGAGGACGACGCGCACGCCGAGCGCCCGCAGCTGCTTGAGCACGCCCAGGCTCGACTCCCCGGGGTCCATGACGCTCGACTCGGTGATCTCGAGCTCGAGCGCCGAGGCTTCGAGCCCCGTCGCGCGCAGGACGTGGCTGACGCCGTCGGCGAGGTTCGGGTCGAGGAACTGCCGGGGCGACAGGTTGACGCTCATGACGAGGTTCTGGTCCGGCCAGCGGTGGCGCCACTGCCGGGCCTGTCGGCAGGCCTTCTCCAGGATCATCCGGCCAATCGTGACGATGAGGTCGGACTCCTCGGCCAGGGCGATGAAGTCGACCGGCAGCACGAGGCCACGGCCGGGGTGCTGCCAGCGGGCGAGGGCCTCGAAGCCGACGATCCGGTCGGTCCGGAGGTCGATGATCGGCTGGTAGTGCGGGACGAGCTCGTCGCGCTCGAGGGCGGTCCACAGCTCGGCTTCGACGTCGAGCCGCTGGCGGGCGTGGCGGCTGTTGAGCGGGTCGAACAGGGCGACCCGCTGCGTCGGGTGGCGCTTCGCGCCGACGAGCGCGATCTCGGCTTCCTGGAGGATGTCCCCGGCCCCGGTGACGCCCGGCGCCCCGACGCCGACACCCATGCTGGCGCTGATGAACCAGGTTCGACCGTCGAGGTCGAACGGCGGCCGGAGCTGCTGCTGGATCCGCTCGGCCATCGCCAGCGCCGCGTCGGTGTCGCTGTCCGGTAGCAGGACGCCGAACGTGTCGCCGCCGAAGCGGGCGACCATCTCGCGGCGGTCGAGAATGGCCGCGATCCGCTCGCCGACTTCGCGCAGCACGCGGTCGCCGGCCGCGTGGCCGAGGCTCTCGTTGACGATCTCGAAGCGGTCGACGTCGAGCAGGACGACGGCCACGGCGCGGTGATCGTCGCCGCTGGGCGGCGCGGCCAGCGCATCCACGACCCGCTGGAGCAGCAGCTCGCGCGTCGGCAGGCCCGTCACGGGATCGGTCGGCGAGTCGGCCTCGGCGTGGAGGCGAGCATTCTCGATCGCGATCGAGGCGAGCTGGGCGAAGCGCACGAGGGCGTCCATCTCGGGCTGCCGGAACACCCGCTCGGTCGTCCCGGACGCGAGGCCGAGGACGCCGACGACCCGCCCGGCGACGGTGAGCGGCACGGCGACGCCCGCGCCGACCTTGCCCCTGAACTCCGGCGCGGCGCCGTCGAACGCGTCGTAGTCGTCGATGATCACGGGCGCGCCGGTCCGGAACGCCTTGCCCGACATGCCGCGCTCGACGGGCAGCCGGAAGCCGATGTGATCGGCCATGAGTCCGATCCCCGCCCGACAGACGAGCGTCTGGTCGTCCGGCTCCACCAAGTAGACGTAACCCGTCCGGACCGCGAGCAGCCGCGCAGCGCGGCGCAGGATCGAATCGAGCAGCTGATCGGGGGCCAGGCCGTCGAGCAG
Organism: Candidatus Limnocylindrales bacterium; assembly: GCA_052038965.1. Classification (GTDB taxonomy): domain Bacteria; phylum Chloroflexota; class Limnocylindria; order Limnocylindrales; family CSP1-4; genus UBA5189. The sequence continues at coordinate 11,864 of JBQGDI010000098.1, forward strand.
GCCCATCGTCGTCTCGTCGAGGGCCGCCACGAACTGGTCGCGCGAGCCTCGGAACGGCGCGCCCTTGGCCAGGAACAGGGCCTGGTCGGCGATCTCGACGAGCGGGTCCTTGTCGGTCGCGTCGTCGGGCGCGCAGCCGATGCCGACGCTCATCGTGACGTGCGGGCCGCCGCTGTCGTCGGGGATGGCCTCGATGGCGGCCGCGATCCGCCGCCCGACGTCCTCGGCGGGCAGGCGGCCGCAGTCGGGCAGGATCACGGCGAACTCGTCGCCACCGTAGCGGTACGCGCGGTCACCCTGGCGGATGCAGCTTTCGATCGCCCGACTGACCGCGACGAGCAGCTCGTCGCCGGCGGGATGGCCGTTCCGGTCGTTGTAACCCTTGAACCGGTCGAGATCCATCATCAGGACGGCCAGTGTCCGGCCGGCCTCCAGGAAGGCCTGCAGCTCGCGCTGGAACGCGCCGTGGTTCCGGAGGCCGGTCAGGGCGTCGCGCTCGGCCTGGACCTTCACCTCGTCGTGGGTCTCGGCGTTCTTCAGCGCGATCGCGGCCTGGGCGGCAAAGAGCTTCGTGAGCTCGAACTCGTTCTGGCTGTAGTGGATCTCGGGACCGCCCATCCGCCCGATGTTCAGCGTCCCGAGGACCTCGCCGTCGGCCATCAGCGGCACGATGACCATCGACTCGGGCTCGAACGGCGTGCCCGGGATCTGGACCGAGCGCGGGTCGATGTGGGCGTCGTTCGCGAGGACCGGCTCGCGGTGGTCGACCGCCCACCCGGTCAGGCCGGTCCCGAGCGGCGCCTCGTAACCCAGGATGAGTTCGGCGAAGCGATCGCGGGCGATGACCGGGCGGCGCACGCCGCGCTCGGTGTCGACCCGGTAGATCGTCAGCGAGTCGTAGGCGACGACCGACTTCAGCGAGTCGGCGATCATCTCCAGGACCCCGGCCGGATCGAGCGTCGAGAGGAGCTGCTCGTTGATCGCCATGAGGCGGCGCTGGCTCACGAGCTGGTGCTCCAGCTCCTCCTGCTGGTGCCGCAGCTGGTCGAGCCGCTCGGCGTTGACGAGGGCCTGGACGGCGGCCCCGGCGAAGATGCCGAGGGTCGTCTCGTCCTGGCCGCCGAAGCGGTCGCGTCCGAGCCGCGAGGCGACGATGATCCCGCGGACGCGGCTCTCGTAGGTCATCGGCACGACGAGCATCGACTCGGGCCCGCTCACGTCGCCGACGACGAGGCTCCGTCCGTCCTGGTGGGCATCGCCGAGGACGAGCGACCGGCCGTTGGCAGCAACCCAGCCGGTCAATCCCTCGCCGATCCGGACGCGGAGCTTGTCCGGCGCCGGGTTGGTCGTGCCCATGAACGTCCCGCGGAACGCGATCGGCACGCACCAGCCCGTCTCGTGGTCGACGCGGTAGACCCGGATCGTGTCGAACTCGATCAGCTCGGCCGCCTCGGTCACGAGTGCCTCGCCGATGCCGCGGAGGTCCTGGATCCCCGACAGGCGGTCGGACAGGTCCTGGACGGCGCGCAGCCGGGCGGCGAGGTCGGCGACCGAGGCGAGCAGCCGGGCGTTGCCGATCGCCAGCGCGACCGTGTCCCCGAAGCTCCGGGCGAGGGCCAGGTCGGCGTCCGTCCACTCCCGGGGCTGGCGGTGATAGAGCACGATCAGCGCGAGGGGGTCGCCCCGGAAGGTCGCCGGGATGAACGTCAGCGCGACGACGCCCTGGGCAGCGTAAGCCGTGCGCATCTCGGGCGTGATGCCGGCGTCGCCGATGTCGTTGAACGTCGTGACCACGTCATCGCGCAGGGCCCGGATGCCGGCAAGGTCGGAGTCGATCGGCGCGCCCTGGACGGTCCGCACGATCTCGTCTGGCACGCCGCGGCCGGCGGCCAGGGACAGCGGGTGCTCCGCCTCCGGGTTCCAGATCCACAGGCCGGCCCGATCCGAGTGGAAGAGCCGGGTCGTGTTGTCGAGCACATCCTCGAACAGCGTCCGGAGATCGTCGGCGCCGGGAAGGTCGGCGACGAGGCGGCGGAGGGCCTTCGAGGGCGTCCGCGGCACAAGCCGGATCGGGATCGGCGGTCGCGCGGGCTTGGCGTCGCGGCGGACGAGCCACGACTCGAGGTCGACCCGTCGCAGGCGGTGGGCGCGTCGCGGGCCTGCCCGGATCGACGGCACGAGGCCTCGCGCGCACCACGAGCGAACGGTGTCGCGGTGAACGCCGGCAAGGCGGGCGGCCTCGTCGAGCGTCAACAGGTCCGACGCCGGCACCGGCGGGACGGCGAGGGCCATCGGGCTCGGAAGCTCCTTCCGGGCGCGTTCGAGCGCGCTGCTCGGCGATGCGTGCGCGCAACCTCGATCGTTGCGGGCAGGCAACCCCAACAGGCCGAACCGTACGCGTGCGATCCCCACCGGACGATAGGACCGGAGTACCGAGCGGCAGTACCCGTTCGCGGGCCGAGCGCCGGTCAGGCGAGCGCGGCGATCGACGGGACGACGAGATCCGCCAGCGGCGCGAGGGTGGCGCGGTCGCCGACGCCGGTCAGGACGCCGATGGCCCGCCGGACCCCCGCCGCGCGCGCCATCCGGAGGTCGGCCGGCGCGTCGCCAACCATCGCCGTGCGGGCGGGCGGGACGCCAATCTCCCGGCACAGCCCCAGGACCGCGTCGGGAGCGGGCTTCACGCGGTGGCCGTCGTCGGCGCAGGCGAGGGCCTCGAAACGGTCCGAGACTCCGAGCGCCGCGAGCGTCCGCTGCGTCGGGTCGCGATCGTCGCTCGTCGCGACGGCGAGGTGGATCGCGCGGGCGCGGATGCCGTCGAGCAAGGTCCGCAGGTTGGGGACCGTCGGTCGCGCCAGCTCGACCGGGTCCGGTGCGCGCCACGCTCCGGCAAGTGCCGCCGCCGCGGTGGTTCGGGCGACGCCCGCGTCGACGAGCGCCTCGCCGACCCGGTCGCGGATCCGCGACATCGGCGTCGCGGCGAGGAGGCCGCGTGGGTCCACGATCCCGGTCACCGGATCCACGCCGACCAGCGCGTGCAGCGGCGCGCGCAGGGCCAGCCCGGTCGCCGCCTCGAGCCGCCCGGCCAGGGCGTCGACCCAACCGCCCCACATCACGTGGAATTCGATCAGCGTCCCGTCCTTGTCGAAGATCGCGAGCTCGATGCCGTCGAGCGGGTCGGTCCCAAGACGGTCTTGCCGCCGCGGTGGGTGCATCCTCGGAGCCACCAGCCCTCGGACCGGTAGGTCGGTCCCGATCGCTACTGCCTGATGTCCAGGCCCACGACGTCATCCCACCTCGTGGTGATCAAGGTGCGCGCCGCGTCCTGCTGCTCGAGTGTCGGGAACCGGGTACCGGCGACGTCGGGCAGCTTCTCCAGTTGGGCTCGCGGCACTTTGCCGTTCATCACGAGGTCGTCAAACCGGATCGGGTGGCAATAGCCCTGCAGCCAGAGGTTCTGCCCCTCGTCGGAGTACAGGAACTCCATCCAAAGCTTGGCCGCGTTGGGGTGCGGCGCGTGGGCGCTGATTGCCTGGGCGTAGACTCCCCCAAATCGGCCGCTGGCCGGGACGACGACCTTGATTTCCGGCCCGCCGCTGGCGGCCGTGGCGTCGCGGCTCGACAGCGCGTTGTATGTCCATCGAATGGTGATCGGGGTCTCGCCCGAGGCAACGGTTTCAGCCGTCGCGATCGTCTTCACGAGATTGCCCTTCTCGTTGAGCTGCTTGAAGAACTCGAGGCCGCGCTGCGCGTCATCGAGTGAGCCACCATTGGCGAGGGCCGCCGCGTAGACGGCGAGGATCGCCTGATTCGAGGTGCGCGGGTCGCCGGCGAGCGCCACCTTGCCCTTGTATTCGTCCCGGAGGAGATCGGGCCAGTCAGCGGGGACGTCCGGCGCGTCAGCCCAGTTGACTTCGAATGCGAGAACGCCGAAATAGTCGCCGTACCAGTACCCATCGGGGTCTTTGCTGGCGTCCGGGATCGTGTCCCATGTCTTCACCTTGTACGGCTGGATGAGTCCCTCGGCCTTGGCCGAGCGCCCGAACGACAAGCCGACGTCGATGACGTCTGGCGCCTGCGGACCGCCGTCCTTGTTGGCCCTGATGGCTTGGAGCTCGTCGCCGGACGCGACGTTTGGGGCGAGCTCGCTCACGAGCAGGCCGGTGCGTTCCTTGAAGGTGTCGATGACCGTCGGGCCAGTCCAGCCTTCGCGTGATCCGTAGTTGCACCAATCGTGCGGCAGGGCGATGGTCGTCAGCGAGCCCTCCCTCCCCGCGGCAGAGAGAAGCGCTTGGTCGGGCCGGAAGGGCTCGTAGCCGCTTGGCGGAGCCGGAGTCGGGCTCGCGCCTTGGTTCCCCAGGCATGCGGCCAAGAGCACGGCGCAGACAACGGCAAGGGCCAGGATTCGGAGCACAGGATAGATGCCGGCCAACCTCCTCCTACTCCTCCTCTCGCGCGGGGGGAGCGATCGACCCGGAGATGACAGGCGCGCGGTCCCGGCACGCCATCCAGCTCGACCCATGCCCCGCCGCTTTCGAGGCTCGTCCTCGCGGTCCAGTTTCGCGACCCCCCCACCGGAGCGCAAGCCGGTTTCGGCGGCGACCCGCGGCCATATACTCGGCCGACCGCGCCCCGTCCAGGGGCGCCCGGCGTCCCGGGAGGGGCGTCCAGACCGGCAGACCGGAGGCGGGTCATGGCGGCTGGCACGGCAAACGGGAGCGGCCCCGCGCCCGGTGCCGGCGCGGGCGGCCGCGGCATCACCCTCGACGACCCGCTGGCCGAGGCGCTCAGGATCGTCGATTCGGCGAACGCTCGCGGCCTCCTGCTGCGGCTGATGGGCGGCATGGCCGTCCGGGCCCACGCCCCCGACTGGACCCATCGGACCCGTCGCGTGGAGGTGGATCTCGACTTCGCGACGCGGGCCCGCGATCGCCCGGCGGTCTACCAGCTGCTCGAGGCGGAGGGCTATACGCCCGACCGCCGTCACAACGCCCTGTTCGGGGGGCACCAGGGCTACTTCGTCGACGAGGCCCACCGGCGCCCGGTCGACGTGCTCGTCGACAGGCTCGAGATGTGCCACCGGATCGACTTCGCGGACCGCTTGGACAAGTCCCGACCGACACTGCCGCTGGCCGAGCTGCTGCTGTCCAAGCTCCAGATCATCAAGATCAACCGCAAGGACGTCCTCGACGCGCTGGTCCTGCTCGCGGAGCATCCGATCCGCGACGACGACGGCGACCCCGATTCGGCGAAGGGCCTCGGTGCGATCAACCTGCCGCGGATCCTGTCCTTCACCTCGAACGACTGGGGCTGGTGGCGGACCGTGACCGGCAACCTGACCGTGCTCGAGCGGTACCTCAACTCCGAGTTCACGCCGGCCGACCTCGACGTCGGCGCCCGGCCCGTCCGGTTCGATGCGATGAGCCAGGTCCGGCAGCTGCGTGAGGCGATCGACGGGGCCCCGAAGTCGACCCGCTGGAAGCTGCGCGCCGCGGTCGGCGAGCGCCAGAAGTGGTACGCCGAGCCCGAAGAGGTCGGGCACGGCTAGGGAGGGCCGAGCGTGCGGGTCTTCTTCGCGACGGACATCCACGGCTCCGAGGTCTGCTGGCGCAAGTTCCTCAACGCCGGCACCTTCCACAAGGCCGACGTCCTGGTGATGGGCGGCGACATGACCGGCAAGGCAATGGTCCCGATCGTCGCCCGCAATGGTGGCTGGCACCTGACGCTCCAGGAGCAGGAGCACGACCTGGCCACCGAGGCCGAGCTGGTGGCGATGGAGAAGCGGATCCTGGACCGCGGCTACTACCCCGTCCGGTTGAGCTCGGACGAGCTCGACGCCTGGCACACCGACCCGGCGCTCGTCGACGCGCGGTTCAAGGACGAGATGCTGCGGGCGGTGGCGCGCTGGATGGCTCTCGCCGACGAACGACTTGCCGGCGGTTCGGTTCGCTGCGTCGTCTCGCCGGCGAACGACGACATGTTCGAGATCGATCCGATCATCGCCGCCGCGACGCGGGTCGATCTCGGCGAGGGCAACACGATCCAGTTCGACGGCTTTTCGCTCGTCTCCACCGGCTGGGCCAACCCGACGCCGTGGAACACCTTCCGCGAGCTGCCCGAGGAGCAGCTGAAGGACCGCATCGACGCGCTCGTCCGGGAGGTGCCCGACCCGCGCCGCGCGATCTTCAACTTCCATGCTCCACCCTACGGCTCGAACCTCGACAAC
>JBQGDI010000099.1:0-20490 GCA_052038965.1 Candidatus Limnocylindrales bacterium
AGCGATGTCGAGGCGATGCGGCTGCAGGGCGCCCTCTCGCCGCGGGTCGAGGCGAAGCTGGACGATCTGCTCGGCCACCCGGAGACCTGTCCCCACGGCAACCCGATCGACCTCGAAACCTCGCGGCGCCGCCCGGCCGGCACGCCGCTGTCGGAGCTGGAGTCCGGGACGAAGGCGACGATCCTGCGGATCACCGAGGAGGCCGAGGAGGACCCGGGGCTGCTGTCCTATCTCGAGGCGCGGGCGCTGACCCCCGGCGTTCACGTGACGATCCTCGCCCGCTCGGAGTCGCTCGACTCGCTGACCCTCGAAGGTCCGCTCGGGCGGGCCACGCTGGGCCTGCGCCCGGCATCGCTGATCCGCGTCCTGACCGGCGGCGACCCCGATCCAGCCCTCTTCCACCGGGTGGCGCCGGTCCGCGGATAGACTCGGGCCATGCCCGAGCCACGCGTCCGGATCGCGCCCAGCCCGACCGGCCCACTCCACATCGGGACCGCCCGCACGGCGCTCTTCAACTACCTCTTCGCCCGCCACCACGGCGGGACGTTCCTGCTGCGCATGGAGGACACGGACGTCGCCCGGAGCACCATTGCGTTCGAGCAGGACATCCTCGAGGGCCTGCACTGGCTCGGCATCGAGTGGGACGAGGGCCCCGACGCGGCCGGTGGCGAGGATCGAGGGCCGTACGGGCCGTACCGCCAGATGCAGCGGCTCGACCGCTACGCGGCGGCCGCCCGCGACCTCCTCGAGCGCAACCTCGCCTACCCGTGCTTTTGCACGCCCGAGGAGCTCGAGTCGGATCGGAAGGCCCAGGAGGCGGCGCGGCAGCCACCGCGCTATGTCGGTCGCTGCGCGAATCTCACCCCCGAGGCTCGACGCGCACGCGAGGCCGAAGGACGACCCGCGGCCGTCCGATTCCGCGTCCCGCCGGGACGGATCCGGTTCGACGACCTCGTCCGGGGCGAGGTCGAGATCGACACCGCGAACCTCGGTGGCGACTTCGTCATCGTCCGCGGCGACGGCACCCCGCTGTACCACTTCACGGTCGTCGTCGACGACGCGGCGATGGAGATCAGCCATGTCATCCGCGGCGAGGACCACCTGTCGAACACGCCCAAGCACATCCTGCTGTTCCAGGCGCTCGGTCACGAGCCACCGCGGTTCGGTCACCTGCCCCTGATCCTCAACCCGGACCGGACGAAGATGAGCAAGCGCAAGTCCCAGACGGCCCTGTCGGACTACCGGGCCCAGGGGTTCGTGCCGGAGGCGATCGTCAATTTCCTGGCGCTCCTCGGCTGGTCGACCGGCACGGAGGAGGAGATCCTGTCGCTCGACGAGCTGGCCGGGCGCTTCGACCTCGACCACGTCCAGAAGGGCGGTGCCGTCTTCGACCGCGAGCGGCTGGAGTGGCTGAACGGCCAGTGGATCCGCCGCCTCGAGCCGGACGAGCTCATCGCCCGCCTCCAGCCCCACCTCGAGGCGGAGCTCGAGGCCAGCCGGATCGATCGATTACCGACGCCCGAGGAGCTTCGAGGGCTGTTGCCGATCGTGCAGGAGCGCCTGCCGACCCTCGGTGCGATCGGCGATCTGGTCGGCTTCCTGTGGGTCGACGACCTTCGGGTCGATCCCACGCTCCTCGCGCCGAAGCGCTGGGACACGGCCACGACCCACGAGGGTCTCACTGCGGCCCGTGACACGATCGCCACCGACGTCGGACCCGTGTCGTGGGAGGCCGACGAGCTCGAGCCGCCGCTCCGAGCCCTCGCCGAGGCCCGCGGCTGGAAGGCCGGCGACCTGTTCATGGCGATCCGCGTCGCCGTCACCGGCCGGACGGCGACGCCGCCGCTGTTCGACACCCTCGTCGCGCTCGGCCGGCAGCGAACGCTCGCCCGCCTGGACGGCGCGATCCGAACGCTCGAGGCGGCCGCCGGCGCCGGCTCCGCAACCGGAGGACCAGTCTGATGACCCACGACGACGTCCAGGCCTGGCTCGATGCCTATCTCGCCGCCTGGAAGTCCTACGACGCCGGCGAGATCGAGGCGTTGTTCACGGAGGACGCCGACTACCGCTACCACCCGGCCGACGAGCCGATCAGGGGCCGCAATTCGATCGTCCGGGCGTGGCTCGCTCCCGCCGGGAACGAGAGCGGTCGCGACGATCCCGGAACCTACGACGGCGAGTACCACCCGTACGTGGTCGACGGCTCCCGCGCCGTCGCCGTCGGCGTCTCCGAGTACTGGACCGACGCCTCACGGGCCACGCGTCGCGACACGTTCTACAACTGCTGGCTGCTCGACTTCGCGCCCGACGGGCGATGCCGGTCGTTCACCGAGTACTGGATGCAGCCTCGCCGCCGCTGAGCGGTGGTGCCCGGCGTTCGTCGAGCCGGGCGAATGGGCCGTTAACACGACTCCGTATGCTGGTCGCGTGGCGCGCAGCATTCTCGTCGTCGAGGACGAACCGACCCTCCGCGAGACGCTCGCCGAGTCGCTCGAGACAGAGGGCTTCGGGGTCGTCCAGGCCGGCGATGGCCGCCGCGCGCTGGAGCTCTTCCGGGCCGACAAGCCGGATGTCGTGCTGCTCGACGTGATGCTCCCGGAGCTGTCAGGCCTCGAGGTCGCGCGCGCGATTCGGGCGGAATCGAGCGTCCCGATCATCATGCTGACGGCCCGCGACGCCGAGGTCGACAAGGTCGTCGGCCTCGAGCTCGGCGCCGACGACTACGTCACGAAGCCGTTCTCGATGCGCGAGCTCTCGGCCCGCCTGCGGGCGGTGCTCCGCCGCACCGAGCTGGTCACCGATGGCGCCCCGCCAGCGCTGATCGACCTCGGCCGCGTTCAGGTCGACGTCCCCGGTCACCGGATCCTGAAGGACGGCCAGGAGCTACCCGTCAAGCCCAAGGTCTTCGAGCTCCTGGCGTTCCTGCTCCGCCACTCAGGTCAGGTCGTCACCCGCGACCAGCTGCTCGAGCAGGTCTGGGGCTACGACTACGCCGGCGAGACCCGGACGGTGGACGTCCACGTCCACTGGCTGCGAGCGGCCATCGAGGCGGATTCGTCCCGGCCGGCGCTCATCAAGACGGTTCGCGGCACCGGCTACGTGCTCCGGCGCCCCTGACGACTCGCCCTGCCCCGCGGGACCGACGGCCCGCCGGTTGGCGACCATTGGCACCGTCACATCTCAGCAATGCGTGAGATATTCGAGACCCGCTGAGATGTGGCGAGGAGGTTCCGTGACCAGGCTGCTGACCAGGCTGGAGGACTTCCGCCTGCTGCCGTTCTTCGTGGTCTTCAGCATGGCCGCCGGCATCCTCGTCGGCAACGTCCTCCGGATCAGCGACTTCGCCCTGACGCCGCCGATCGACGCCATCAAGTCGATCGCCGCCGGCACCTTCGAGCTGAGCGTCCCGAACGCGATCAGCCTCGGCGTCCCGATCGGCCTGTTCGCGATGATGTACCCGGCCATGACGAACGTCCGGCTGGGCGAGGTCGGGGCGGCGTTCAGGTCGCCGCGCCAGCTGGCCGTCGTCCTGGCCTTCAACTACCTCGTCGCGCCGTTCGTGATGCTCGGCCTGGCGAACGTCTTCGTCGCCGACCCCGAGCTCCACACCGGGCTCGTCCTGTACGGCCTGGCGCCGTGCATCGCGATGGTCATCATCTTCACGTTCCTGGCCAAGGGGAACACGCCGATGGCGCTCGTCTTCGTGGCGCTCAACTCGGTCGCCCAGATGCTGCTCATCCCGGTCTACGCGCGGCTCCTCATCGGGAACGTCAGCTTCGACGTCTGGGTCGTCGCCGAGAGCGTTGTCCTGTACCTCGGGCTGCCGCTGGTTCTCGGCGTCGCAACCCGGATGGCGGTCGTTCGGCGCCGCGGCGAGGCCGGGATGGAGGCGCTCAAGCCGATCCTCAACGGCGTCTCGATCCTCGGCCTGCTGTTCACCCTGATCGTGATGTTCGCCCTCAAGGGCGACCTGATCCTCGAGCGCCCGGGGATCGTCGTCGAGATGGCCATCCCGATGGCGCTGTTCTTCGGCGCGATGTTCTTCGGCGTCCTCGTCGTCGGCTGGCGGCTCGGCTTCGCGTACCGCGACGCCGTGGCGGTGGCCTTCAACGCGACGGGCCGCGACTTCGAGATCGCGATCGCCATCGCGATCACGGCCTTCAGTCCGACGGTGGCCCTCGCGACCGTCGTCGGCCCGCTCATCGAGGTCCCGGTCATGCTGTTCCTGGTCTGGTCGGCGATGCGCCTCGCGCCGCGGATGTTCGGGGTCCGGGCCCTCCCGGTCGCGACCGCGGGAGCGGTGTCGCGATGACCGGGACGGCCCTTCCGGTGATCGGCGAGCCGCGTCTCGACCTGCCGGCGCCGGACGTGACCGCCGCGGTGGCGGCGGCGACGGTGCTCGCCGATCCGATCCGCGCCGCGATCATTGGCATGCTCGCCAACGGCCCGGTGTGCGTCTGCGAGATGGCAGCCGCCCTCGGGGCCCGCGAGAACAACGTCAGCAATCACCTCGCCCGGTTGCGCGACGCGGGCCTGGTCCGCGCGAGCCGCCACGAAGCGAACGCTCGATTCCTCTACTACGAGCGGGACGAGGCGGCCGTCGCGGCCGCCAGGGCCGCGCTGCTCGGCCTCCTCGAATGACGACGGCCGCGCTCCCTCGAGTCCAGGTCCCAACGTGGCTGGTGGCGCTCGTCGGTCTTGGGCTCTGGACCGGAGCCTGGGTCGCGAATCTGCCACTCGCCCAATGGCTGGCGTTCGACGTCCTGGGACTTCGACCCGGCACGCAGCTCGGCGAAGCCGTGGCGTTCTTCGTGTACGACGTCCCGAAGGTCCTGCTGCTGCTCGTCGGCGTCGTCACGCTCGTCTCGTTCTTGCGCTCGTACGTGTCGCCTGACTGGGTGCGCCACAAGCTCGCGGGGCGGGGCGGGGTGGCTGGAACGGTCGCCGCGGCGAGCTTCGGGGTCGTCACGCCGTTCTGCTCGTGCTCCGCCGTGCCGATGTTCATCGGCTTCGTCGAGGCCGGCGTTCCGCTCGGCGTGACGTTTGCGTTCCTCGTCTCGTCGCCGATGGTCAATGAGGTCGCCCTGGTGCTCCTGTGGGGCCTGTTCGGACCGGGCATCGCGCTGGCGTACATGGGCGCCGGCCTGGCCGTCGCGATCACCGCCGGGCTCGTCATCGGTCGCGCCAATCTGGAGCGGTATGTCGAGGACTACGTCTGGACGATCCGCGGGGCAGGTCCGTCGATCGACGTTCGGCCGACTCTCGACGATCGGCTCCGCGACGCGTGGCGCTCGACGCTCGAGATCGTGCACCGGGTGTGGCCCTTCGTCGTCGCCGGAATCGCGGTCGGTGCCGTGATCCATGGGTACGTCCCGACCGACCTCGTCGTGGCCATCGGCGGCCGTGACAACCCGCTTGCCGTACCCGCGCTCGTCGCCCTCGGCGCCCCGCTCTACAGCAATGCGGCCGGCACGATCCCGGTCGTGGAGGCGCTGATCGGCAAGGGGCTGCCGCTCGGATCGGCGCTCGCCTTCATGATGGCGATCACCGCCCTGTCGATCCCCGAGCTCGTGATCCTCCGGCGGGTCCTCAAGGCCCGCCTTCTCGTCGCCTTCGTTGCCGTGGTCGCCAGCGGAATCCTGGCGGTCGGCTACGGCTTCAACCTGTGGCTCTCGTGAGGAGGCCGTCATGCACGTCATCGAGGTTCTCGGAACCGGCTGCAGCAACTGCCTGAAGCTCGAGCTGGCCAGCGCCCGGGCCGCCGAGCAGGCACATGTCGAGGTGGAGATTCACCAGGTCACCAACACGCGCCGGATTCGGTCGTACGGCGTGATCGACCTGCCCGGGCTCGTCATCGACGGGCGCGTGGCCAGCACGGGCCGCGTCCCGGAGCTCGAGGAGATCTCGGACTGGCTGCTCCCGGCTGGTCCGACCCGCCGGAGGCAGCCCGAATGAAGACCATCGAGATCCTTGGACCCGGATGCCAGAAGTGCCAGTACGTCGAGAAGGTCGTGCGGGAGGTGGTCGAGAACGCCGGCGTCAACGTCGAGATTCGACACGTGACCGACTACGCCGAGATCGCGGCGTGGGGCGTGCTGTCGACCCCGGGGCTCGTCGTCGATGGACAGGTCGTGCTCGTGGGCCGCATCCCGACGCGGCAGCAGGTCGAGGGCTGGCTCGGGATCGGCTAGCGCCAGCTCGGCTCACAGGACGCGGCTGAGGAGCTCCCAGGCCACCCAGGCCACGCCGCCCGACGCCGGGATGGTCAGGATCCAGGCGACGACGATGTTGCCCGCGACGCCCCAGCGGACGGCGGTGAGCCGGCCACTCGCCCCGACGCCCATGATCGCCGATGAGATCACGTGCGTGGTCGAGACGGGCATGCCGAGCTGCGAGGCCCCCATGATGATCGTCGCGGCCGTCGTTTCGGCGGCGAACCCGTGGACGGGGTCGAGCTTGACGACCCGCTGGCCCATCGTCTTGATGATCCGCCACCCCCCGGCTGCGGTCCCGAGCGAGATCGCGGTGGCGGCCAGGAGGATGACCGGGAGCGGGACGGTCGGATCGGACAGGATGCCCGCGGCGACCAGGGCGAGGGTCATGATGCCCATCGTCTTCTGGGCGTCGTTCGAGCCGTGGCTGAAGGCCATGTAGGCGGCCGACACGACCTGGAGTCGCCGGAAGCGATCGTTGATCCGCTGCGGGTGGGCGCGTCGGAAGACGTTCAGCAGGACGACCATGAACCCGAAGCCGATCGCGATCCCGAGGACCGGCGAGGCGACGAGCGGGATGACGACCTTCTCGGTGATGCCCTGAGGGTTCAGCGCCCCGGGGCCGGCGGCCGCGATGACCGCGCCGATGAGCCCGCCGATGAGGGCGTGGCTGGAGGACGACGGGATCCCGAGGCGCCAGGTGATGAGGTTCCAGGCGATCGCCCCGACGAGGGCGGCGGCGATCACGACCTGGCCGGCGTGGCCCTCGGGGGTGGTCGCGATCCCGGAGGCGCTGGTCTTGGCCACCGCTGTCCCGGTCAGCGCCCCCACGAAGTTCGCGGTCGCGGACATCAGGATCGCGACCTGCGGCCGCAGGGCCCGCGTCGACACGGAGGTGGCGATCGCGTTCGCCGTGTCGTGGAAGCCGTTGATGTAGTCGAACAGGACGGCGAGGCCGAGGACGACGATCAGGAGGAGAGTCAGGCCCTCGGGCACGAGCCGAAGGCTAGCAGCGCCGGCTGGTCCCGGCAGGCTCGGCCGCGATGCGGCCGGGTGGCCGGCGCGGCTCGGCTATCCTTCGCACTCCCATGCGTCTCAGCGAGCTCTTCTTCGCGACCCTGCGCGACGATCCGGCAGAGGCCGAGATGCCGTCGCATCGCCTGCTGCTCCGGGCCGGCTACCTCCGCCAGCTCGGGTCGGGCATCTACTCGCTCCTGCCGCTCGGCTACCGGGTGACCAAGCGCGTCGAACAGGTCATCCGGGAGGAGATGGATGCGATCGGCTGCCAGGAGATGGAGATGCCGGTCGTCCACCCGGCCGAGATCTGGAAGGACAGCGGCCGCTACTTCAAGATCGGGCCCGAGCTGGTTCGATTCAAGGATCGCGGCGAGCGCGACATGGTCCTGGCGATGACCCACGAGGAGGTCATCGCGCTGCTGCTCCGCGATCTCGTCCAGAGCTATCGCCAGCTGCCGGTGCAGCTCTATCACTTCCAGACGAAGTTCCGCGACGAGCCGCGCTCCCGTGGCGGGCTCGTCCGGGTCCGAGAGTTCGTCATGAAGGACGCCTACAGCTGCGACCTCGACGATGCCGGGCTCGACGTCAGCTACCGCGCGTACTACGGGGCCTACGAGAAGATCTTCCGGCGCCTCGGCCTGGACGCGATCGCCGTCGGCGCCGACGTCGGGATCATGGGCGGCTCGGGCGCCCACGAGTTCATGGTCCTCAACGATTTCGGCGAGGACACGCTCGTCCTGTGCGAGCGCTGCGGCTACGCCGAGAACCAGCAGATCGCCGAGGTCCACAAGCCATCGCCCGAGGCCGAGGACCCGCGGCCGATGGAGGACGTCGAGACACCCGACGCGACCACGATCGAGGCCCTCGCGACGTTCCTGGGCATCCCCCGCTCGAAGACCGCGAAGGCGGCCTTCTTCGTGACCGGCGACGGCCGCTTCGTCGTCGCGATCGTGCGCGGCGACTACGACGTCAACGAGACCAAGCTCGTCAACGTCCTCAAGGCCACCGGCGGCCTCCGCCCGGCCCAGCTCGAGGAGATCACCTCGCGCGGGATGCAGGCCGGCTACGGTTCGCCGCTCGGGGCCCGCGACGCGGTCGTGGTCGTGGACGAGCTGGTCCCGCGCTCGCCGAACCTCGTGGCCGGAGCGAACCGGGTCGGCTGGCACGTCATGAACGTCAACGTCCCGCGCGACTACACCCCCGACGTGATCGCCGACATCACGAATGGCCGCGAGGGCGACGCCTGCATCCGGTGCGGCTCGCCGGTCAAGCTCCGGAAGGGCATCGAGGTCGGGAACATCTTCAAGCTCGGTACGGACTTCACCGTCGCCGTCGGCGCGACGTACCTCGGCGAGGACGGCGAGCGCCGCCCGATCGTCATGGGCTCGTACGGGATCGGCCTCGGCCGCAACGTCGCCTGCGTCGTCGAGGCCCACCACGACGAGAAGGGCATCGTCTGGCCCGACGAGGTCGCGCCATACGCGGCCCACCTCGTCGAGCTGGGCGCGGCGCGCGAGCCCCGCGTCCGCGAGATCGCCGAGCGGCTCCACGCCCTCGCCGGCGAGGCCGGGCGCGAGATCCTGTACGACGACCGCGACGAGAGCCCGGGCGTGAAGCTCACCGACGCCGAGCTGCTCGGCATGCCCTGGATCCTGACGGTCTCGCCGCGCTCGCTCGCCGCCGGCGGCGTCGAGCTGACCCGCCGGGACAGCGGCGAGCGAGCGACGGTCCCGGTCGAGACGATCGAGGGCTACCTGCGCGACGGCTTCCCGCTGGGGGTGGCGGCGCGGGCCTGACGTGGCCACGGGCTTGCTGCCGGAGCTGGCCTGACGCCGCCACGGCATGACGCCGCCACGGCCTGTCGCCGCCATGGCCTGACGCCGCCACGGCATCCGCAGGCCAAGCCGCGCCAATGTGCACAGCGTGAGCATTTCTCGGGCGACGAGGCCTCAAGACCCGGATCGCGGCATCCCGCGACGCTGCCAGCGTGGGCCGGCGAGCGTGGCGAGCGGCCCGTTGGATCTCGGTAGTCCGGCCCGGCCCGGCCTTGGGGCCGCGTAGACGCGAACATGATCGCGTGGTGCACACACTGGCTGCCAAGGTCCTCGCGAGGTTCGGGGGAGCCGGAAAGAGAACCCCAGCGCCCGCCCGATGCGCCGGACGCTCGTCAGTCCTTGGCCTCCAGCTCCTCGAGGACTCCCTGGTCGACGGTCGTGCCGTCGAGGCTGACGACCGCCTCGGTCGAGTCGATGGCCGCGGTCTCGGACGGGCTCGCGGCGGCGAGGATCTCGGTCGACGACCGGACGTCGTGGTCCGGATCGTCGACTCGCTCGATCGAGAACGAGACGCTCGGCGGGATCGACGCCCCGATGGCGATCTCCCCGATCCGGTAGGCGGAGCCCTTCTCGCGGAGCCGGGCGTTGGCCCGCTCCTGGAGCGAGGTTGCCTTGATCACGACGTCGGCCAGGACCCCCGGATCGATCCGCTCGAGGGCCGTCGTCAGGCCGCGCCGGGCCTTCTTCATCGCCGCCTCGGCACGAGCCTTGGTGGCCGGATCGCGCAGGGTCGCGTCGACCCGCGCCGCGGCCCTGCCGCCCTGCTCCGCGGCGGCGCGCGCAGCCTGCTCCGCGGCGGTCCTGGCTCGATCCAGGAACGACATGTCCTCTCCTCCCTCGGGCCGGTGGGCCTAGACGAGCGGTCGCAGGTCGACGCTGAAGTCGAGGTGGGCGCGGAGCATCGCGAGGGCCTCGGCCCAGCCCTCGAGGCCCGCCGCCCAGGCCTCCAGGCCACTCGGCGTATCGATCGGGAACGGCCCGTCCTGGAGCTCCAGGCGCGTCCCATACCCGGCCGGGTGGATGTCGAGCGTGACGGTCGTCACCAGCGCGTCGTCCCGACCCCACGGCCACCGAAAGGCGAAGCGTCGGCTGGGTGTGGCCTCGACGACCTCCCACCACAGCCGCTGCTCGGGCCAGACCAGGGTCGTCCGCGAGCCGACGGCCAGACCGCCCTCCACGAGCTCCGGGAACCAACGGGCGAGCTCCTCCGGATCGCTGAAGGCCCGGAAGACCCGCTCGGGCGAGGCCATCAGCCGTCGGCGCAGGCGGATCCAGCGCGCCGTCTCCGCGGTTCCAGACCCGCTCACGCCACGCTCGGCGACGTCGGCCATGGTCTCAGTCTAGGCCAACCGCGAGAACGTTCGAACCGCAACGGTTGGCCAGGCGCTTCGAGGGAGCCTCAGGCGTGCTTGATCGAGATGCGCTCGATGATGTTCGCCACGTCCTCGCACTTGTCGATCGTCGACTCGAGGAGGCCGTAGACGTCCTTCCACTTGATGACCTCGACCGGCGAGGTCCCCTCCGAGAAGAGGTCGGCAATCGCCTGCCGGGCGAGCCGGTCGCCCTCATTCTCCAGCCGGTGGACCTCGATCCAGTACTTGTCGAGGCCCTTGAACGACCGCAGGTTGACGAGCGCCTCGTGGAGCTGCTCGGCCTGCGCGGCGATGATCGCAGCCTGCTGGACCGCGACCGCGGTCGGCGCCTCGATCCGGTACAGGATGAACGTGTCGGCCGACTCCTCGATCATGTCGATGACGTCGTCGAGGCCACTGATCAGGGCGTGGATGTCCTCGCGGTCGAATGGCGTGACGAACGTCCGCTCGAGCCGCCGCCCGATCTCGTGGCTGATCTCGTCGCCGCGGTGCTCGGCGTCACGCAGCTCGCGCGCCCGCTCGGCCGGGGCGTCATAGGAGCGAAGCATCGCCTCGAACAGCCGGGCCGCGGCGAGGACGTTGGCCGCGTCCTCGACGAACAGGTCGAAGAAGCGCTCGTCCTTGGGGATAAGGCGGATGGGCACGGGCGACAGGGTAGCGCCGTGTGCGATCCTCGGCAGCGTGGACTGGATCGTGCTCACGTTCGTCGCCGCGCAGGCGGTCGCGCTCGCGATCGCGCTCGGCGTGGCTTGGTCGCGCGGCCGGACCCTCGAGGCGATCGGTGACGCCCTCCGCGAGGCCGCCGGCGATGACCCCGGCGGCGACGACGAGGCGCTGATCGATCGCGTCCGACGGGTCCGTCGCCGTGCCGAGGCCGCGGAGTTCGGGATGGTCCAGCGGCTTCGGGACCTGGCCTACCTCGCGGACCTCGTCGGGGTCGGGATGGTCCGATTGAGCGACGACCTCCGGGTCGAGGTCGCGAACACCGCGGCCCACGTCTTCCTGCGTCGCGAGCCTGGCTCGATGCTCGGCCGGACCGCGATCGAAGCGCTCGGCGACCACCGGATCGAGGCGGTCGCGCGGGCGGCGCGCGACGCCGGTTCGGCCAGCGGCGAGGTCTCGCTGACCGGCGGCGACGCCGAGCCGACGCTCGTCGTCCGGGCACGGCGATCGCCGATCCTGGGCGTCTGGCTCGTGCTCGAGGACGTGGGCGAGCTCCGCCGGCTGCAGCGAATCCGGGCCGAGTTCATCGACAACCTGTCGCACGAGCTGCGAACCCCGATCACGACCGTCGGCCTGCTGGTCGAAGCCCTGACGCGCGACGCCGAGGCCGCCGGTGGGTCCATCCCGGGCCGGATGCGGGATCGGCTCGGCAAGCTCGAGGTCGAGACGGGCAACATCGCCCAGATGGTGGCCGAGCTGCTCGACCTGGCCCGGATCGAGAGCGGCGGTCGCGAGCAGCTCCATCTCGACGACGTCGATCTCGGCGCGGTCGCGACCGAGTCGGTCGAGCGCCTGCGGCCGTTCGCCGAGCGACAGGGCGTGACCCTCGAGGCCCGCGTCGACCCGGGCCTGCCTCCGGTGCGGGGTGAGGCGGCGCGGCTCGGGCAGGTGTTCGCCAACTTGGTCCACAACGCGGTCAAGTTCAGCCCGGCCGGCGCGAGCGTCGAGGTCGGCGTCCGGGGTGACGGTCCGGAGCTGGCCGGCTGGGTCCGCGATCACGGCGTCGGGATCGCCAAGGCCGACCAGGCGCGGATCTTCGAGCGCTTCTACAAGGCCGATCGCAGCCGGACGCGCGGCGGCGGGACCGGTCTCGGCCTTGCGATCTCGCGCCACATCGTCGAGGGTCACGGGGGCACGATTCGCGTCGAGTCGGAGGAGGGCGTCGGCTCGACGTTCACGTTCACCGTTCCGGCCGCCGAGCCGGTGGCGGCCGGCGGCCGGGAGATCGAGGGCCAAGGCCATGACTGAGGATCACCGGGCTGGGAGAGCGGCGTCGCTGCTCGTGGCGACGCTCAACCTCCGGAACATCGCCGACCGCTGGACCGAACGCCTGCCGCTGCTCCTCGCCGACATGGCCGCACTGCAGCCCGACGTGATCGGCCTCCAGGAGTGCGTGTTCGCCGTGCAGCAGGACCGGTTGCTCGGTGCCGCGGGCGCCGCCCACTACGCCGTCCATCGCGGCTGGGCCGGCAGGCCGGAGTACGGCAACAGCGTCCTCGTGAAGGCGGGCTTCGGGGTGGGCCGGCCCGAGCGGCTGGAGCTGGGGCGCAATCGATCCGCCCTGCGACTCGCGATCACGACGCCCTGGGACGCCCAGCTGACGTTTGCGGTCACCCACCTGCACCACGTTCCGGACGACGAGACGGCACGCACGGAGCAGGCGGCCGCGCTGGCCGAGTGGCTCGCCGACACCCGAGGGCCGCTCGTCGTCGTCGGCGACTTCAACGCGGAGCCGCACGAGGCGGCGTATCGGGCGATGACCGGTGCCGGCTTCCGGTCAGCGCACCTCGAGGCCAACGGCAGCGAGCCACGGGTGACGTGGCCGTCCGGCATCGTCGCCCCGGGCATGGACGACGACGGCGATCCCGGCTGCCTCGACTACATCTGGCTGCGCGGCGACATTCGCGCGACCACCTGCCGCCTGGCGTTCGATCGGCCGGCGGCCGACGACCCGACGCTCTACCCGTCGGATCACGTCGGCCTGGTGGCGAGCGTGGAGCTCGGCGGACGTTGACGGCGCTGCGGTTGGCCCACCGCGGCGACTGGCGCGTCGCGCCCGAGAACAGCCTCGACGCGATGCGGGCCGCCCTGGCCATCCCGGCCTGCGACGGCCTCGAGTTCGACGTGCAGGCCTCGTCGGACGGGATCGCCGTCCTCCTCCACGACGACACGCTGGATCGAGTCCAGGGCGTGGCCGCGCTGTGCAGGGACCTGCCCGCCACGCTGCTTGCCCGCCACGGGATCCCGACCTTGGAGTCGGTGCTGGCGATCGCGACCGCGCCCGACGGCCGATCCGAGCCGTTCCTCGACATCGAGTTCAAGGCCCCCGTCCCGTCCGCGCTCCAGGCGATCGACGGCGCGCGCGGCGACAGCGACGGGTCGCTGCGGCGGGCGGTGGTCTCGACCTTCTACCCGGAGACGATGGCCTGGCTCGCCGCCGAGCGCCCGGCCTGGACGCGCTGGGCGAACGTCGTCGATCTCGAGCCGGCGACCATCGATGCCGCGCGGGCGTTCGGCTGCCAGGGGTTGTCGGCGAGCTGGCGGGCGATCGATGCGCGATCCATCGCGCGGGCCCGCGACGCGGGCCTCGACGTGGCCGGGTGGACCGTTCGACGGCGAGACACCTATCGCCGGCTCGAGGGGCTCGGCGTCGTCGCGATCTGCGCTGAGGCCGCGGCCCTCGACGGCTGACGCCGAGACCGCCTCAGCGGCTCGAGCCCGCAATCGGCGCGGGCCTAGGCGGAAGCCGTCAGCGGCCCTTGTTCCGTGGCCCGTTCGGGCATCGCGCCCCGCGTCGAGATGGTTGCGACCGCAGCGACGACGACCACGGCGCCGGCGAGCTGGAGCAGTCCGAGCCGCTCGCCCGCGAGCCAGCCCAGGCTGACCCCGAACACGGGGATGAGATAGAAGGATGCTGCCGCGACCGATGCTCGCACGGATCGGAGCGCCGAGAGGTAGAGCAGGTATGCCGCCGTGTAGTACAGCAGCCCCGAGGCGACGGCACTGATCGCGGCACCCGCGGAGACCTGTGCTGGGAGGACCGCGTCGCCCCCGACGGCGAGCGCAAGGACGACGACCACGGCGAGTCCGAGCGCGTGCGCCTGCTGTCGAAGGACCACGGCGAGGGTCGAGTCGGACGCCGACGGCAGCCACCGCCGCGCCGCAACCGTGTACACCGCGCAGGCCGCCACGCCGGCCAGCGTCAGCGTGACCCCGACCGGCGATCCTCCCGCGGACGGGTCGAACACCACGAGCGCGAAACCCCCGATCGCCACCGCCGAGGCAGCCACGATGACCGGCCCGGGGCGCTCGCCCAGCACGACCGCCGCCAGCGCCAGGATCAGGACCGGCTCGAGCGCCCACAGGAGGACCGACATGCTCGCGGTGATCTCGCGAAGGCCGATCAGGCTGAGGGCGTAGGCGAGTCCCGGGTTCAGGAGGCCGAGCCGCCCGAGGCGGCGGCTCTCCGGATCGCCAGGACTGCCCTCATGGCGGATGCGCGCCACCACGAGCAGCGTCGCGACGCTCACCGCAAGCTGGAACGAGAGCAGCGGAAGGGGTGCGATCTCGGCGAGCGCTTGCTTGCTGACGACGGTTCCCGCGCCCCAGCAGGCCGCCGCGAGGACGAGCGCGGCCAGGAGCCGGGCCCGCACGCGCTACGCCGGCTTCGTGGCCCGGATGATGGCCGAGTGCATGCCGTCGGCGACGGCGTGGGTCGGGACGATCTCGACGTCAGTCAGGCCGACGGCCCGCAGGCCCTCCCGGAACTCCCGGAAGGACAACGCGCCGGCGATGCAGCCGACGTACGAGCCGCGCGTGGCGCGCTCGTCGGGCGACAGGGTGTCGTCGGCGACGATGTCGCTGACGCCGACGCGCCCACCGGGCTTCAGGACCCGGGCGATCTCGGCCAGGGTTGCCGGCTTGTCCGCGGCCAGGTTGATGACGCAGTTGCTGATGACGACGTCGACGCTCGAGTCGGCGACGGGGAGCTGCTCGATCGTGCCCTTCCGGAACTCGACGTTGTCGACCTTTGCATCGGCAGCATTCCGCCGTGCGAGCTCGAGCATCTCGTCGGTCATGTCGACGCCGATCGCGCGGCCCGTCGGGCCGACGCGTCGGGCAGATAGCAGGACGTCGATGCCCCCGCCGGAGCCGAGGTCGAGGACCGTCTCGCCCTCTCGCAGCTCGGCGATCGCGACCGGGTTGCCGCAGCCGAGCGAGGCCAAGACGGCCGCGTCAGGTAGGCCCTCCCGCTCTGCAGCGTCGTACAGCCCGATGCTGAAGCCGCCGACCGAATCGGCCGATGCGCCGCCGCAGCAGTCGGAGCCGCAACACGATTCGGACCCGGCGACGCGTGTCGCCGCAGCATCAGTCGCAGCGGCA
Organism: Candidatus Limnocylindrales bacterium; assembly: GCA_052038965.1. Classification (GTDB taxonomy): domain Bacteria; phylum Chloroflexota; class Limnocylindria; order Limnocylindrales; family CSP1-4; genus UBA5189. The sequence goes on from JBQGDI010000099.1 coordinate 15,544, forward strand.
TCAGTCGCAGCGGCATCAGTCGCAGCGGCATCAGTCGCCGCGCGTGCGGCCTCGGCGTAGCGATCGCGGACGACCTCGTGGAGCGGGGTCAGGGTCAGAGGCTGGTCGGACATCGTTGTGGCTCCCGGGCGACATGAAACCGGCCGGCTGGACGCCGGCCGGTGGTGTGGGTGATGGTCTCAGGCTGGGCAGGCGCAAGGCTCGATCGCCTCGACGGTTCGGCCCGCGAAGGCATTCCGAAGTCGAGCGACGAACCCGGCCTTCGCGGTCTCGCCGGAGCCACGGAAGTCCGTGGCCATGCGGGCCTCGTAGAGCGCCTGGCGGTTGATGGCCTCGCGCGGGTCCGCGGGACGGAGCAGCGTGGGCCAGCTCGTGGGGAAGACCTCCTGCATCTCGGTGCTCCTCTCGGGTGGCTTGGATTGACTTGGTGTATCGATCGCGACCAATATAGGTCGAATATAGATGCTTGTCAATATTGACATTTGTCGATAAAGTGGCGCCATGGCACGCACGACGGATCCGGACATCCAGCTCCTGGCCGCGCTCGCGGACCCAACGCGGCTCTCGATCCTCCGCGAGCTGGCGGGCTCGAGCGAGGTCTGTGCCTGCGACTTCACGTCGTGTTGCGACGTCTCCCAACCGACCGTCTCGCACCATCTCAAGGTCCTGCGCGAGGCCGGCGCGGTCGTCTCCGAGCGGCGAGGTAACTGGGTCTTCTACCAGATCGCGCCGAACCTCCAGGAGCGGCTGGCGGCGATCGCCGGCGGCCTGCTGCCCGGCGGCCTCATCCCGCTCGCCGCACTCCGCGGCTCGAAGCGGCCCGTCCCGCTCCGACCCGAGCCACCGGCGCCGACGGCCTGAACTGGCCCGCGGCGGCATCAGCCCCGGGCGGCATCAGCCCCCGGCCGCGTCACCCCCCGCGGGCATCGTCCCCGACGACCCTGACAGCAGCTCGGCGGCCAGCGCCTCCGCCCACGCCTGGATCTGGTCTCGGAGGCGGCGGAACTCGGCGAGGATCTCGTCGTCGGTCCCGATCCCGCGAGGATCGGGGAACGCGCGGTGGATCTGGCGTTTCGCCCCGGGAAAGACCGGGCAGGCCTCGTACGCGTCGTCACAGACGGTGACGACGAGATCGAACGACTCCCCGAGGAACTCGGTCAGCGACTTCGAGCGCGCCGCCGACCAGTCGATCCCGCGCTCGGCGAGGACCCGGATCGTCGCCCAGTGGGGCGAGCTCGGATGGGTGCCGGCCGAGCGAACCTCGAGGCGGCCCCGACCCGCGTGCTGCAGGAATGCCTCGGCGATCTGGCTCCGCACCCGGTTGCCGGTGCACAGGACGAGCACCCGCACAGGGCCGGGATCCGACGTCAGCCGCCCCGGTCCGCCGCTCGACGAAACGCTCACCGATTGAGGTCCTCCACCTGCCCCGTCGCGAGATGGACGACGTCCTCGGCGATGTTGGTGACCCGGTCGCCGATCCGCTCCAGCCAGTGCGAGACGAGCACGGCTCGCGTGCCCCGCTCCACGGCCTCCGGATTGGCCCGCATCTCCTGGACCGCGGCCGTGAAGACCCGGGCATAGCCATGGTCGATCTCGTCGTCGCCTGCGGCGACCGCTCGCGCGGCCTCGACGTCGGTGTCGACGAGCGCCCGGAGGATGCCCGTGACGAGCTCGCCCGCAAGCGAGCCCATGCGCGCCAGGTGGTCTCCGGCCGGAATCGGGACGTCGTCGGATCCCAGCCACCGCACTTGGCGCGCGATCCCGACGGCATGATCGCCGATCCGCTCCAGCTCCGACGCGACGTGGTTGAGCGCCAGCAGGAGCCGCAGGTCGCGGGCCACGGGCGCCTGGGTTGCGATCGTGACGGTGATCCGCTCGGCCACCGCACGCTGCATCTCGTTGATCTCGACGTCGCCGGCGGCGACCGATTCGGCGAGGTCGTGATTGCGCGTCAGGAAGGCCCGGGTGGCCGTCGCGATCTGGAGCTCGACCTGCGAGCCCATCCGCAGGACGGCGTCCTTGACCTCCCGCTCCTCCCGCTCGAGCACGCCCCGCGGCCCGATCGGGTGCTCCGGCTCGGTCTCCGTCCAGGGTCCGCCGGGATCGCTCGCCTCGAGCGGCCGCTCGATCATCCGAACCGCCCGGACACGTAGTCCTCCGTCAGCCGCTGCTCGGGGTTGGTGAAGATCTTCTGGGTTGGTCCGCGCTCGACGACGTAGCCGGCCCGATCGTCGCCCATGGTCATGAAGATCGTCGTGTCCGAGGCTCGCGCGGCCTGCTGCATGTTGTGAGTCACGATCACGATCGTGTACTCCTGCTTCAGCTCGGCCATCAGCTCCTCGATCTGGAGCGTCGACCGCGGGTCGAGGGCCGAGCACGGCTCGTCCATCAGGATGACCTCGGGCTCGACGGCGATCGTTCGGGCGATGCAGAGGCGCTGCTGCTGCCCGCCCGAGAGCGCCATCCCGGATTGATTCATCTTGTCCTTGACGTCGTTCCACAGCGCCGCCCGACGAAGCGAGTGCTCCACCAGGTCGTCGAGGTTGCCCTTGAAGCCGTTGATCCGCGGTCCGAAGGCGACGTTGTCGTAGATCGACTTGGGGAACGGGTTCGGCTTCTGGAAGACCATCCCGATTCGCCGACGGACCGCGACCGGGTCGACGCCCGGCCCGTGGAGGTCCTGGCCCTCGAACGTCACCCGGCCCTCGGTCCGGTAGCTGGGGATGAGGTCGTTCATGCGATTCATGACCCGCAGCAGGGTCGTCTTGCCGCAGCCGGATGGCCCGATGAGGGCGGTGATCTCGCGCGGCTGGATCCGGATCGACACGTCCTTCACGGCGCGGAACGATCCATAGTGGCAGCTGACGCGGTCGAGCTCGATGACCGGGTCGCGGTCGTTCGCCTCGACGGCCGGACGCTCCACCTGCACGGCGAGGTTCATCGGCCGCATGGTAGGCGGCTCGTTGGCTGGGGCCGCACGCTGGGCCGGTTCGGCTACCACTGGATATGCCTCCCGAGGCGCGCCCGGACGACGAGCGCGAGTCCGTTGAGCAGGAGCATCAACGCGAGGATCACGACGATTGCCGCCGCGGAGATGCCCTGGAAGTCGGCCTGGGGTCGCTGGGCCCAGCCGTAGATCTGGATCGGCAGGACCGTGTACTGGCCCTCGAAGGGGTTGGGCACGAAGGTCACGAACGTGAACGCTCCGATGAGGATCAAGGGCGCGGCCTCGCCGATCGCCCGGGCCATGGCCAGGATGATCCCGGTCATGATCCCCGGCGCAGCCGCGGGCAGGACCGAGCGGCGGACCATCTGCCAACGGGTCGCGCCGAGCGCGTAGGCACCTTCCCGCTGCGCCGCGGGCACGGCCTTCAACGCCTCCACCGAGGCGATGATCACGACCGGCAGGATGAGCAGGCTGAGCGTCAGCGCCGCAGCCAGGACCGTGGGTCCCAGGGCCAGGGTCCTCACGAACAGGGCCAGGCCGAGGATGCCGTAGATGATCGACGGCACGCCGGCCAGGTTGCTGATGTTCGTCTGGAGTAGCCGGTTGAGGCGCGAATCGGTGGCGTACTCGACGAGGTAGATCGCCGCGGCGACGCCGACGGGAAACGTGAGCAGCCCGACGATGACGCCGATCTCGAACGTGCCGACAAGGGCCGGCAGGATCCCGGCGCGCGAGGGACGGCTCGACGGGACGCCGGTCAGGAACTCCACGTCCAGCCACGGCGCCGCGCGTACGAACGTGTCGAGAAGCAGCGCGACGAGGGCGACGAGCAGCAACCCGATGGCTGCGAGGCAAGCGCCGTAGAACAGCGTGCCGGCGATCTTGCGTCGCATCAGCGCCGGCTCGAAGCGGGCGGCCGTCCCTGCGGCGGGTGTGGCGGCGGCCATCAGTAGGCCGTCCGGAAGCGGCGGACGATCCAACCGGAGACCAGGTTCAGCGCGAAGGTGATCGCGAACAGCGTCGCCCCGACCGCGAAGAGCGACTTGTACTCGAGCGAGCCCTGGGCCGTCTCGCCGATCGAGATCTGGACGATGAACGCCGTCATCGTCTGGACGCTCTCGGTTGGGTCGAGCGTCAGCTGGGGCTTGGTCCCGACGGTCAGCACGACGGCCATCGTCTCGCCGATCGCGCGGCTCATGGCGAGGATGATCGAGGCCATGATCCCGGAGATGGCGGCCGGGAAGACGACCTTGCGGATGACCTCGAACTTCGTGGCACCCATCGCGAACGCGCCCTCTCGCAGCCCGCGCGGCACCGCGCGCATGGCGTCCTCGCTGATCGAGGCGATGAGGGGCGTGATCAGCAGCCCGACGACGATCCCGCCCGAGAGCGCGGAGAAGACGCCGATGTTGTCGGGGCCGAGGAGCGGCCGCAGGAGCTGCGGGGCGATGAAGTTCAGGCCGAAGAAGCCGAGGACGATCGTCGGCACGCCGGCGATGGTCTCGATGATCGGCTTCACGACCGTCCGGACCCGCGGCGACGCGTACTCGGACAGCAGGATCGCGGCGAGGAGCCCGAGCGGGACGGCGATGACGAGGGCGATGGCCGCGACGAGGACGGTGCCCGAGACAAGCGCCAGGACGCCCCACGACTGCGGCTTGATCAGCGCCGACCAACGCGTCCCGGTGAAGAACTCGAGCGGACTGACCTCAAGGAAGAACTCGAAGGTTTCGAACGCCAGGACGGTGATGATCCCGATGGTCGTCACGACGCCGAGCGCGGCTGCCGCGAACAGCAGCCGCTCGATGATCCGCTCGCGGATCGAGCCGCGAAATGCCAGGCTGGTCGCCGGTGGGGTCATGCGATGGGTTGGTCCTCGAGCGATCGGGATGCGGAGCGGGGGGGGGGGGGGGCCCCCCCCGCCCGCCCCGGCCGGGGGGGGGGGGGGGGGGGGGGGGGGGGCGGCGGCCCCCGCCCCCCCCGCCCCCCCCCCCCCCCCC
>JBQGDI010000100.1:0-10215 GCA_052038965.1 Candidatus Limnocylindrales bacterium
CCCGAGGCGGGCCGTGAAACGCTCGAGGGGCTGTCGAAATGCCTCGGCATAGGCCGGGGCGAACGTCGCGGCGGAGACGAGGCAGAGGTCGTAGTTCGAGTGGATCGGGATCGACCGGACGTACGACTCATCCGCCCCGAAGCCCTTCTCGAGGACGCTGTAGCCGAACTTCTTGAACGCCCCGCAGGCGTGCCAGACCTGGACGAAGGTCGTCCCGGTCCGGGGCCGGATGACGTACATCGGGAAGAAGTAGTCGTCGACGACGAAGAGCCGCGCCCGGGCCAGCAGGGCACCGGCACGGAGGGCGAAGGTCGCCGCCCGCAGGAGGTGCAGCCGCCCGCGTCCCGGGGCCCTCGCGAGGACGACGACATTGACACCAGGGCGGTCGACGGCGAGGCGGTCGCGGATCCAGGCCAGGTTCCCGGCGATCCGGTCGGCGTGGGCGGTCGCGAGAACGACGATCGGACGGGTCGCGCGCAGCGCGGCGAGGCGGAAGGCCAGTCGAACGAGCGCGGCGCGCAGTGCGACGGCAGGCTTCACGGTTGGTGCATCTGCGAGCGGCGATCATACCGGCTCCCGAAGGGCCACCCGGGTATCCTTCCGGCACATGCGCATCCACGCCCTCGTGCTGGCCGGCGGATCGGGCGATCGCTTCGGGGCGGAGATGCCGAAGCAGTTCGTCCGCCTGGCCGGCGAGCCGATCATGCTGCGGAGCATCCGCGCGATCGCCGCGGCGGGCATCGACCGGATGATCGTGGTGACCCACCCCAGCTGGCTGGGGGAAGCCCAGGCGCTCGTGGACGAGGCCCACGTCGCCATCCCGGTCGAGGTCGTGCCGGGCGGCATGACCCGTAACGAGAGCACCCGCAACGGCCTCGCCGCGCTGGAGGCCGACGACGACGATATCGTGGTCGTCCACGACGCCGTCCGGCCGCTGGTCCCGACCGAAGTCGTGCTGCGCTCGATCGAGCCGATCCTGTCGGGGCGCGCGGACGCGACCGACACGGTGATCCCGAGCGCCGACACGCTCGTCGTCGTCGAGGACGATGTCGTCGTCGAGATCCCCGATCGCAGCCGCTACCGCCGCGGCCAGACCCCCCAGGCGTTCCGCAAGTCGGTCCTGGCACGGGCCTACGAGGCGGCGGCCGCGGCGGGTGACCTCAGCGCGACCGACGACTGCAGCCTCGTGCTCCGGCACGTCCCCGGCGCGCGGATCCTGGCGGTCGCGGGCGACGAGGTGAACCTCAAGATCACGACCCGGACGGACATGGTCCTGGCCGATCGGATGATCCAGATGCGGACCCTGGCGCCGGCCGAGCCGCTCCCGACCCGGTCGCTCGAGGGCGCCCGGATGTACGTCGTCGGTGGCACCAACGGGATCGGGCGGGCGATCGCCGAGCAGGCCCGGGCGGCCGGCGCGTCGGTCCTCGTCGACGGCCGGAGCACCGGCCTGGACGTGCGCGACTACGACACCGTGGCGCGCTTCGTCGGTGGCGCCGCGGACCGCCTTGGTGGCCTCGATCACGTCGTCTGCACGGCCGGGGTGCTGAAAATCGGGCGGGCGGTCGACCTCGACCCGGCCGAGCTCGCCGAGGTCATCGACGTCAACGTCTCGGGCACGCTCCACGTCGCGCGGGCGGCCCACCCGGCGCTCAAGGCCAGCGCCGGCTCGCTGACGCTGTTCGCGTCGTCCTCGTTCACGCTCGGCCGCCCGAACTACGTGGCCTACTCAGCGAGCAAGGCGGCGCTCGTCAACCTCGCCCAGGGCCTCGCCGAGGAGTGGGCCGCCGACCGCATTCGGGTGAACGCCGTCAGCCCGGAGCGAACCGACACGCCGATGCGCCGGGCGGCGTTCCCGGACGAATCACCGCGGGGCCTGCTGGCCGCGGACGAGGTCGCCGCCGCCACGCTGCGCCTGCTCTGCTCGGACCTCACCGGCCAGGTCCTGGACGTCCGCCGCCACGACGGCGTGGGCGGCCCCGGAGCGCCCGCGTCGGCGACGGCCCGCGTCCCGGGTTGACCGCCGCCACGACCGGCGTGGTGCCCGGACCGTGACGCGGCTGGAGTATCGCCTCACCGCGGCCATCCTCGTCTTCCTCGGCTGGCTGTTCGGACGCCTGCCGCTGCAGCGCGATCGCGTCGTCCTCGCGACGGCCCGGAAGGCCGAGCTGGACGGCAACCTGCGGGCCGTCCACGATGCGATCGCCCGGCGCCGGCCGCACGTCCGCCAGGCCCTGCTGCTCGAGCCGTACAGCTACGGGCTGGCCGGCAAGCTGGCCTACGCCGCCCGCGTCGTCCGCGGCATGTACCTGCTGCGGACGTCGCCGCTCGTCGTCGTCGACAACGCCTGGCTACCGGTCCATGTCGCCCCCCACGATCCGCGCACGACGGTCGTCCAGGTGTGGCACGCCGAAGGCGCCCTGAAGCGGTTCGGGGCTGATACCGCCCGCCCGCTCGAGGAGCCGGAACGGACGTTCCTGCATCGCCACTACGACTGGGTCGTCACGTCCGGCGAGGCGTCCCGCGAGCCATGGTCGCGGGCGCTCCGGACGCCACTCGAGCGGGTCGTGGCGCTCGGCAGCCCGAGGACTGATGCGTTCTTCGACCGGGCCGCGCTCACCGCGGCCCGGCAGCGGGTCGTCTCGCGCTACCCGGTGCTGGCGGGCCGGCGGATGATCCTGTACGCGCCGACGTTCCGGGGTCGCGGCCCGGGCAAACGCCCAGCCGGCGGGCTCGACCCGGTCGCCCTCCGGACGGCACTTCCGGAGCGCGACGTGATGGTCCTCAAGAGCCACCCGAACCTGGACCCGTCGCTCGTCGCGACGGCCGGCTTCGACGTCGTCGCCGACCCCGCGGTGGACCTCAACGAGCTCCTCGCCGCGGCCGACGTGGTGGTCACCGACTACTCGTCGGCGATCTTCGACGCCGCGCTCCTCCGGCGCCCGCTTGTCCTGCTTGTCGATGACCTCGAGGCCTATGAGCGCGATCCCGGCCTGTACCTCGACTACCGGACCGAGATGATCGGGACCCAGGTCCGCGACACCGCGGGCGTCATCGACGCCCTGCTCCACGACCGCTTCGACCTCGCGGCCTACGAGCCGTTCGTGGCCCGCCACCTCGGCGCCTCCGACGGCCACGCCAGCGAGCGGTTCGTCGAGCGGTTCGTGCCCGCATGACGGCCGCTGCCGCCCCGCAGGTCTCGGTGCTCGTCCCGTGCTGGAACGCCCGCGACTCGATCGCCCGGGCCCTCGACTCCGTCCTGGAGCTGCGGGCCGTGCCCCTCGAATGCGTCGTCGTCGACGACGGCTCGACCGACGGGACGACCGACATCGTCGGCGAGATCGCCGCCGCCGACCCACGCGTCCGGATGATCGCCCTGCCCGAGAACGCCGGTGTCTCGAACGCCCGCAACCGTGGTCTCGAGCTCGTGCGCGGCGAATGGCTGACCCTGCTCGACGCCGACGACCGGTTCACGCCCGGCGGCCTCGGCCGGCTCGTCGAGGCGGCGGTCGGCTCGGACGCCCTCGCGGTGATCGGCCAGCAAGTCTGGGTCGACGGGGATCGGCGCTGGATCGGGCCGCTGTACGACATTCCCGACATCCGCCGGCCCGGCCGCAAGTCGCTGGCCACCCACCCCGGGCTCTTGTACTACGTGTCTCCGCACGCCAAGCTCTTCCATCGCTCCGCGGTGGAGGGCCTGCGGTTCAGCGGCCGGGTCCTCGGCGACCAGCCATGGATCGTCCGGGCCCTCCTCCGGGCGGGAGACCGGATCGACGTCCTCGCCGAGACCGTCTACGAGTGGCACCGCCCGCAGGGCTCGGAGGGCGCGGGCTCGATCACGTCGCGGACGCGGTCGTCGGCCCGACGGGGCGTCGAGGCTGCCGCCGTCGCCCGCGGGGCCCTCGCCGACGTCACCGCCGAGGCCGGGTTGCGGCTGTCGCCCGACGCCCGCGACGTCGTCCTCGGGCGGTACGTCGAGCGGCTGCTCCGGTCCGACCTCGGGATGCACCTGTCGAACGCCCTGGGCCGCGGCGATCCCACGATCGGCGAGCTGCTGGAGGCGATCGCGACGTTCGTCGCGGCCACGCCGCCGGCCCTCCTGGCCGCCTCTGACGCGCTCGCCGTGGATATCCTGGCGGCGACGCTCCGGCGGTGGCAGCGGGTGAACCGGGCCGGCCGCGACGCTTTCTGGCGACTCCTTGCGACCGCCCGGACCGCCGACCCTGCCGTGGCGTCGCGGCCCCGGGGCGCGATCACCCGGCTCGCGCTTGCCGCGGCCCTTCGGCGGCCCGGACCCACCGGGGGTACCGCGGCCGCGCTGCTGCTCGGGACGGCCCGCCTCGGGGCCGGAATCGCACGGCGGGTGCGAGGTCGGGCGAACTGACCCCGACCCGGAATCGAGGGACCCCCGTGCTACCCTTCCGCGGATGTCCCAGACCGATGCGATGGCGGTCCGGCACGCCTCCGCACGCCCGACCGCGATCTCGCTGCTGCGCGAGGCGATCGCCGAGATCCGATCTCGTCAGCGGCTGATCCGTTACCTCGTCCAGGCCGAGATGAAGAAACGTGGCTCGGACACGATCCTCGGCAACATCTGGTGGATCCTCGACCCGGTCCTCCAGATGCTCGTGTACCTCGTGCTCGTGTCGATCATCGGCCGGGGCCGCTTTCCGGACTACGCGCTCTTCATCTTCGTCGCGATCGTGCCCTGGAAGTGGTTCTCGGCGGTCATGACCGACGCCTCGACGACGGTCGTCCGGCAGGAGCGGTTGATCCGCCAGATCGCCTTTCCGAAGATCGTCCTGCCGTTCGCCACGACGACGGCCGGCGTCGTCGGGTTCGCTGCCGGGCTCGTTCCCCTGGGCGTCGTGCTGGCACTCCATCCCGCTCGCGTTGACCCGCTGCTGATCGTCATCTGGGTCCCGATCATCGTGGCCGTCCAGTACGTCTTCACGCTCGGGGCGGCGATCTTCGTCTCGGCTGCCAATGTCTTCTTCCGGGATCTCGGCAACGCCCTCGGCCACGCCCTGCGGCTGTGGTGGTTCCTGTCCCCCGGCCTCTACTCGCTGTCGTGGATGGAGGACCTGGGAATCGTCGACCGCAACCCGATCATCCGGACCCTGGCCGGCTTCAACCCCTTCGCGGTCCTGTTCGAGTCGTACCGCGCGGTCATGTACGGCACGGAGCTCGGCGGGCCGTTCGCACCCGATCCCGTGGCACTCGGCGGGTTGCTGCTCGGCAGCATCGCCTTCGTCGGCCTGTCGATCGTGTTCTTCAAGCGCCTCGAGCCGAACTTCGCCAAGGTCCTGTAGGTGTCGGCCCAGCCCCCGCCCGTCACCGCGCTCGCGCCGCACGCGATCGACGTCCAGGACCTCGGAGTCCAGTACGACCTGCGGTTCAACCGCAAGACGACGGTCCGCCAGTCGATCGCCAACGTCGTGATGCGAAAGCCTCCACCGCGATTCTGGGCCCTTCGCGGGGTGAGCTTCCAGCTCGTCCGCGGCGAATCGCTCGCGGTCATCGGTCCGAACGGGGCGGGCAAGAGCACCCTCCTCCAGGTCCTCGCGGGGATCATGCGACCGACCGAGGGCCGAGTCGACGTCCAGGGCCGAATCTCGGGTCTGCTCGGGCTCGGGGCGGCCTTCGACTCCGAGCTGTCGGGCATCGAGAACATCCTGCTCGGTGGGGCGTTCCTGGGCGTGGAGGACGCGAAGATCCGCGAGCTCATGCCGTCGATCGTCGAGTTCGCCGACCTCGGCCAGTTCATCGACGCGCCGATCAAGACGTACTCATCGGGCATGCGGGCCCGGCTGGGATTCGCGCTGGCGACCTCGATCGACCCGGACATCCTGCTGCTCGACGAGGTCCTCGCGACCGGCGACGCGGTCTTCCGCGAGAAGTCGCGGGAGCGCGTGATCGAGCTGGTCCGGTCGGCCAAGGCGGTCGTCCTCGTGACCCACGACATGGACTGGGTCAGGGAGTACTGCAACCGGGCGATCCTGCTCGAGAAGGGCCGCCTGGTCCTGGAGGGCGAGCCGTCGGAGGTGGTCGAAACGCATCTCCGGCACGCCGCCGAGGCGGCCGCGGCGCGCGAGGCGGCGGCGAAGGCGGGCGTGCTCCAGCCCAGGACGCCCGAGGACCGGGCCGAGCGCCGCGCGCGCCGTCGGCAGCGGCGCCAGGAGTTGGACGAGGTCTAGCCCGAGCGCTGCCCGCGGGCCCGCCCGATCAGCCCCGCGACCAGGCCGAACGCGACGCCGAAGGCCAGCGCGCCGCGCCAGTCGAGGAGCACCCGGACGCCCCCGCGCACGTGCTGTGCGATGAGGATGCCGACGAACGTTCCCTCCGCCGCGACGTCCCTGGCGATGACCGTCCGGGCGAATGACTGCTCGAGCTCGACCTCGCGGGCCATGACGGTCCGGGCGTAGCTCCGCTCGATCTCCACCTCGTCGGCCAGCGCCGCGCCGAGGGCGCCACGGTCGACCTGGATGCGATCCGCGCGCGCTGCGCCGACCGCTCCCACCTCGACGACCATCTCGCCGGCCTCGACCCGGCCGACCGCGGCGCGGGTGACCTCGACCTGATCGGCAGCGAGCGACGCGCCATCCTCCTCGACGCTCGGGGTCGCGGCGGTGGCCTCCGGGTCCGGCGCGGCGTCATCGGCTCCGTCGGTGTGGCGGCGTCGCTTCCGCGGCGCCTCCGGCGCGGGTTCCTGCTCTGCGGACATGGCTGCCTCCGGTCTGGAACGCGAATCTCAGCCTAGCGCGCCGCTCGACCCGGAGCCCAGCCGCGGGAGTCGGCTATCCTGCGCCGGGCGCGCCGATCCGGCGCGTCCGGGAGGCAACGTGGAGAATCTCGCGCCGCGAGGCCAGGGGGCCCGGGGGCGCATCCGAAACCCGATCGTCTTGGCCGGGATCGCGGTCGCGGCCATCGCCGGGGCGGTGGTCAGCGTGGCAGCGCTCGGCGGGTTGGCGAGCGGCGGGCCAGTCGCGGCAGCCACGGCATCGCCCAGCGCGGCGCCCGTGCCCACCGACGTCCAGCCCACGCCGACGGCCGCGCCACCGACGCCGGAGCCGACGGCCGCGCCGACGCCGGAGCCCACGCCGGTCCTCGTGGCCGCCCCGCTGACCGGGCTGGACGTGCCGCCGGAGGCCGCCCTGCGCCATCCGATCGCGGTCATGGTCGATGACGCCCCGGCGGCGCGGCCGCAGGCTGGCCTCAATGCCGCCTCGATCGTCTGGCAGGCTCCGGCCGAGGGTGGCGTGCCGCGCTACATGCTCGTCTTCCAGGAGACGGTCCCGGCGTCGGTCGGACCGATCCGGAGCGCGCGCCAGTACTACATCGAATGGGCGGCCGAGTACAGCGCCCTGTACGTCCATCACGGCGGCTCACCGCAGGCCCTCGAGACGCTCGCGCGTCGCGGCTCCGGGCAGTGGGTCTGGAATGCCGACGGCTTCCGCTGGGAGGGGCGCTACGTCTTCCGGGTCGACGATCGGTTCGCCCCGCACAACGTCATGACGGACGGCGAGCACCTCCGGGCGCTGGCGGCCCGGGTCGGCGCCGAGGACGGGGCGATCGGTCGCCCATGGTCGTTCACCGCCGATCGCCGAGCGGAGATGCGGCCCCGCGACGGGACGATCATCATCCGCTACCCGTACGAGACCGTGAGCTACGGCTACGACCCGGCGACGAACACCTATCGCCGATCGGTCGGGCTTCCGGGCGAGAAGGTTCGACCCCAGGTCGACCTGGGTGACGGCCAGCGGGTCGCGCCCAAGAACGTCGTGATCCTCCGGATGGCCTTCGGGCCGCTGGACGACGGCCACCCGGACAAGCATCGCCTCGAGGCCCACAACATCGGCAAGGGCGAGGCCTGGATCGCGACAAACGGCCGGACGATCAAGGGCCAGTGGCGCAAGGCCTCGGCCACCGCACCGACGCTGCTGTTCGACACGAAGGGCAACCCGATCACCCTGACGGCCGGCCAGACCTTCGTCCAGGTCATCGCCCTCGAGTACGACTTCCAGATCCGCGACGGTCGGCAACCGGTCTACATCGAGCCGCGGCTGCGGCGGGCCGAGTTCTAGTTCTCATCCTCGGGGCCGCCGTCCGGCTGCTAGCCCCCCGGAGCCCGGTCGCGTCTCGCGCCGGCTGCGGCGTAGGCCGCTCGGGTCTCCGCGGCTACGTCCGACCAGGAGCGGCGCGGGCTGATCGCAATCTCGATGGCCGCGGCCCGGAGCGAGGCGTGGAGACGCTCGTCGGCCCAGGCAGCGCCGATCGCATCGGCGAGGCGCTCGGGGTTGCGCGGCTCGACCAGGATGCCGGCCCGCCCGACGAGCTCGGGCAGGGCACCGACGGCGCTCGCCACGACCGGCACCCCGGCGGCGAGGGCATCGATCGCCGCGAAGCCGGCGGCGTCGGAGATCGCCGGCTGCACGACCGCTCGCCCCCCGGCGACGATCGCCCGAAGGCGCTCGGGCGCCATCGCGGGTGCGTAGGCGATGGCGTCGCCGGCACCGATCCGATCCGCCGCCCGCGCGAGCGCGGCACGATCGTCCGGTGACGCCCCGGCGAGGAGGAGTCGCGGCGGCCACGGGACGTCCCCGGGCAGGCCAGCCGGCCGCCTCGCGTCGCCCAGCCTCGCCAGTGCCCGCAGGAGCGTGGCCAGGTCGTGCCGCGCGTCGTACCGCCCGAAGTACACGAGATACCGCTCGGGCAGGCCGAGCCGCACTCGCTCCTGGTCGGCGATCTCATGGGTCGCCACCTCCCCGGCCGACACCGGCCGGACGTCGGCGTCGGGAGCCAGGCGGATCACGCGGATCCGCTCGCGCCGCAGCCGAAGCAGCCGCCGCGCGCTCCGTGCCACGGCCTCGGTCCCGACGATCACCGTCGCGGCCCGGCGGAGGAGCCGGCCCCGGAGCCGGAGGCCGAACCTCCCGACCGGACCCCGCCCGAACGTCCCCGGCAGCTCCCACGGCGCCAGGTCGAGGAGCGTCACGACGATCGGGATCCGCGAGAACACCGGCGCCGCGCCGGCGGCCGCGTGGTAGACGGCACCGGCAGCGCCGGTCCGGTCGGCCCGCCAGGCCGCCCCCAGGGACGCGCCGCGCAGGAGGAACGGGTCGACCGCCAACGCCGCGCCACGGAGGAAGCGGGTCGGTGGCAGGAGTCGTCGGCCCACCACCGGCAACTGCGCGAAGCGCGTCGTCGGATCCTCGAGATCGGACTGGAGCAGCAGGACGAAGGACTCGCCCGGCAGTGGGTCGGCATCGAATGCGGCGAGGAGCCGCTCCAGGTACCGGGCGGTCGCCGGTGCACGGTCCGGGTCCTGGAGTGGCCGCACGTCGAGGACGACCCGGAGCCCGGGCGGGCGCTCGCGACGGCCCGACGCCGACGCGGCGACCGACGCTTGGTCGAGCCGGAGGCGGGGCGCCGCCTCGGACGTCATCGCCGCCGCTGGAACCGCGCCCGGATCTCCTCCCAGCGGAGGCGGACCACGACGAGCAGCGCCTCGATGATGATCCGGCGCGACATCTTCGAGCGGCCGACACGCCGGTCCCTGAACGTGATCGGGATCTCGGCGACCCGGGCACCCTGGCGCGACGCGCGGTGGGTCATCTCGATCTGGAAGACGTACCCGCCGGCGTGGATGCCGTCGAACGGGATCGCCGCCAGGACCTCGCCGCGCCAGGCCTTGAAGCCGCCGGTCAGGTCGTGCGGCCGGAGCGCGAGGACGGTTCGCGCGAAGAGGCTCCCGAGGCGCGAGATCAGACGCCGTCCGAGCCCCCAGTCCTCGACCCGACCGCCGCGGGTGTAGCGGCTGCCGATGACGAGGTCGGCCCGGCCCGCCTCGATCGGCGCGAGGAGCGCCGGCAGTGCAGCCGGGTCGTGCGACCAGTCGGCATCCATCTGGACGACGCGCGTGGCCCCGCCGCCGAGCGCGACGCGGAACCCGTCGAGATACGCCCGGCCGAGGCCGGCCTTGCCCGGCCGGTGGTGGACGCGGATCCGCGGCTCGGCCGCGGCGAGGTCCTCGGCCAGGCGGCCCGTCCCGTCCGGCGAGTTGTCGTCGACGACGAGGAGGGTCGCGTCCGGCACGATCGCGAGGATCGCCGCGGCGATCCCCGGCAGGTTCTCGGCCTCGTCGTATGTCGGCAGGACGACCCACGTCCCCGGTCGAGTGGACGGCCCGGCCGCGGCTTCGGCCGAGGCGGCCGC
>JBQGDI010000101.1:0-23086 GCA_052038965.1 Candidatus Limnocylindrales bacterium
ATGGCCGTTGCCAACGGTCGCACGGTCGCCCGGAAGCGAGCGGCCGGCGGGCGGCCCGCCGGCCGCTGTCGAAGTCCGGATCCGACCGGAGTGGCCGGTCGTCAGAGGGCCTTGACGGCGGCCACCAGGTCGGCCAGGCCCTGCTTCGCATCCGCGAACAGCATTCCAGTCTTGGGGTTCACGTACAGCTCGTTGTCGATCCCGGCGTAGCCGCGACCCATCGAGCGCTTGATGACGATGATCGACTTGGCATGGTCGACGTCGAGGATCGGCATGCCCGAGACCGGGTTGCCGGGCCGCCGGGCCGCCGGGTTCGTGACGTCGTTGGCCCCGACGACGAGGGCGACGTCGGCCCGGTCGAACTCCGGGTTGATGTCGTCCATCTCCCGCAGCTGCGGGTACGGGACATTCGCCTCGGCCAGCAGGACGTTCATGTGGCCGGGCATCCGGCCCGCGACCGGGTGGATCGCGTAGTTGACCGTGACGCCGCGGCCCTCGAGCAGCTCGGCCAGCTCGCGGACGGCGTGCTGGGCCTGGGCCACCGCGAGGCCGTATCCCGGGACGACGATGACCGACGACGCGTAGGCCAGCTGGATCGCGGCGTCGTCGGTGCCGATCGAGCGGACGGAGCCGCCCTCGCCCACCGCGGCCATCGTGCCCTCGCCGCCCCCGAAGCCGCCGATCATGATGTTCATGACCGAGCGGTTCATGGCGTCGGCCATGAGCTTCGTCAGGATCGCGCCCGAGGCGCCGACGAGCGCGCCGGCGATGATCAGCACCGGGTTGTCGATGACGAACCCGGCCATCGCGACGGCCGTGCCGGTGAACGAGTTCAGGAGGCTGATCACGACCGGCATGTCCGCGCCGCCGAGCGGCTGGACCATCGTCACGCCGAAGATCAGCGATGCGGCCAGGATCGCGGCCAGCATCAGGAGGTTGGCCTCGCCGGTCCAGAAGAGGTAGATCGAGGCGACGACGACGGCCAGGGCCAGGGCCGCGGTCACGATCCGGCCGCCGGGGATCATGATCGGCTTGCCGCTGATCGTGCCCATGAGCTTGCCGGACGCGATGAGCGAGCCGGTGAAGGTCACGCTGCCGATCACCACGTCGAGGACGGTCGGGACGCCGACCTGGAGCGGCACGAGCTGGCTCTCGGCCGACAGCCGGATGAAGTCGTCGATCGCGATCAGGGCCGCAGCGCCGCCGCCGACCGCGTTGAACAGCGAGACGAGCTGCGGCATCGCGGTCATCTGGACGGTCCGGGCCATCCACAGGCCGAGGCCGCCGCCGATGGCGATGCCGACGAGGATGATCAGCCAGCCGACGATGTTGAGCCCATCGCCCTCGCCGGTGTCGCGAACGAGGATCAGGACGCCCGTCGCTGCGACGGCGATGGCCATGCCCGCCGCGGATAGCAGGTTGCCGTTCCGGGCGGTGGCCGGCGAGTTCATCCGGATCAGGCCGATGACGAACGCCACGGCCCCGAGAAGCCAGGCGAGATAGGCGATCGGTTCGATCAGTCCGAGGTCCATCGGTCAGCCCTTCGCCTCGTCGGTCTTCGCGGGCGCCCCGCGCTTCCGGAACATCTGGAGCATCCGGTCGGTCACGACGTAGCCGCCGACGACGTTCATCGCCGCGAAGGCCACGGCGACCAGCGACAGCAGCTGGGACAGCAGGTCCTGGGCGCTCGCGGCGATGAGCATCGCGCCGACGAGGACGATGCCGTGGATCGAGTTGGCGCCGGACATGAGCGGCGTGTGCAGCGTCGCCGGAACCTTGGAGATGACCGCGAAGCCGCACAGGATCGCGAGCACGAAGACCGTCAGGGCGGCCAGGATGTCGCTGACCTCGGCGCTCATGCGGCACCTCCCGCGGGGGCAAGCAGCTTCTTGACGGCGTCGGAGCGGATCTCGCCGCCGTGGGTGATCGTGACCGGCCCGGCGATCTCGTCCGCCGGATCGAGGTTCAGGGCCCCGTCCTTGACCAGGTGGAGCAGCAGCGCCGAGAGATTCCGGGCATAGAACTGGGACGCCCCGACCGGCATCGTCGCCGGGATGTTGTCCGGGGCGAGGATCGTCACCAGGTTGCCCGTGACGACCGTCTCGCCGACCTTCGAGAGCTCGCAGTTGCCACCGAGGACGGATGCGGCCATATCGAGGATGACCGAGCCGGGCTTCATCTTCCCGACGGCCTCGGCGGTCACGAGGACCGGTGGCTTGCGGCCCGGGACCTGGGCGGTCGTGATCACGATGTCCATCGTCCCGATGACCTCGTTGAGCTCGGCCTGCTGGGCGGCGCGCTCCTCGGCCGTGAGCTCGCGGGCGTAGCCGCCGGCGCCGGTGGCGTCGATCTGGGTCTTCAGGGCCACGAACTGCGCGCCCAGTGACTCGGCCTGCTCCTTGGTCTCGGGCCGGACGTCGTAGGCCTTCACGACGGCGCCGAGTCGGCGGGCGGTGCCGATCGCCTGGAGGCCGGCGACGCCGATCCCGAGGATGAGGGCGTTCGCCGGTTTGGCGGTGCCGGCGGCGGTCGTGAGCAATGGGAAGTAGCGCCCGAAGGCGTTGGCGGCCATCAGCACGGCCTTGTAGCCACCCACGTTCGCCTGCGACGACAAGACGTCCATCGACTGGGCTCGCGACAGCGTCCGCGGGATCGCGTCGAGGCTGATCGCGCTCACGCCAGCCTTCGCCAGGTCGGCCATCAGGCCGGGATCCAGCAGCGGCTGGAGGAGGCCGACGACCGCCTGGCCGGGCCGCAGCCGCCTCGCCTCGTCGGGGCTCGGCTTCTGGACTCGGAGGATGACGTCCGATTCGGAATACAGGGCCCCGGTATCGACGATCCGCGCGCCAGCCGTCGCGAACTGCTCGTCCGGGATCAGCGCCCCGACCCCTGCGCCGGTCTCGACGAGGACCTCGAGACCGGCCGCCGTGAGCTTCCCGAGGGCATCGGGGACGAGCGCGACGCGGCGCTCGCCGGGAGCCGTCTCCCTGGCGACTCCGATCTTCATGGGCACCACCTGATGCTGGGATGTTCTCAGAGGGCCGCTCGACCGGGCGGCGGCGGATGGTTGGGCGGCCGTCCGCGCACCGTTCGAGGACCGCGTGAAGGATACGCGCGCGGGCTGCGGATCGCTCAGGCTCGGGTGGTTGACACCGCAACCACTTTCCAATAATGTTGCGTCATCAACTACTTGGGGCATGAGGCACTGACATGAAGATCGCGATCGTCGGAACGGGAAACATGGGAGCGGCGTTCGCCGGCCGGCTCGCCACGGCCGGGCACGAGGTCCGGCTGGCCGCTCGGGACGAGGCGCGGCTGGCGTCGGTGGCCAGCGCGACCGGGGCGACACCCGCGCCCTCGTTGGCCGATGCCGCGCGCGACGCCGAGATCATCCTCCTCGCCGTGCCGTGGGATGCCGTCGAGGCCCTCGCCGCCGAGCTGGCCCCGATCGCGGCCGGCAGGATCGTCGTCGACGCCACGAACGCCGCGACGCCCGACTGGTCCGGGCCACGCTTCGCGGGTGATCGCTCCGCCGCGGAGCGGATCGCGAGTTGGCTTCCGCGTTCGACCGTGGTCAAGGCCTTCAACACGACCTTCGCCGCGAACGTCGCGGCCGGTGGCACGCGTGACGGCGTCCGGCTCGACGCGCTCGTTGCCGCGGACGACCCGGAAGCCAAGGCCAAGGTCATGGCCATCGCGGCCGACATCGGCTTCGACCCGATCGACGCCGGGCCGCTCGCCAACGCCCGCTACCTCGAGGCGATCGCATGGCTGAACATCGGCCTGAACATGGCCAACGGCTGGCCCTGGAAGAGCGGCTGGAAGCTCGTCGGGGCACCCGTGGCCAGCGTCGACAAGGCCGCCGCCTGATCTCGCATTCGCGTCGTGGAATGGCGCGGATTCCGGTCCGCGCCATCGTCCTCGTCGACCGGAGGTTCCAATGATCCCCGTCGCCCGCCTCAACCACGCCGTCCTGTACGTCCGCGACGCGCAGGCCTCGGCGGAGTTCTACGGCCGCGTCTTCGGCTTCGAGGTCGTCTCGACCGAGTTCGGTGGCCGCGCGGTGTTCATGAAGGCCGCCGGTGGCGAGAACCACCACGACCTCGGCCTGTTCTCGGTCGGCCCGGCCGCGCCGCGCGCGCCGCGGGGCTCGACCGGCCTCTACCACCTCGCCTGGGAGGTCCCGACGATCGAGGATCTCGCCGCGGCGGCGCACGAGCTCTCGGCCGCCGGCACGCTCGGCGGGGCCAGCGACCACGGCGTCTCGAAGTCGCTCTACGGCGCCGATCCGGACGGCAACGAGTTCGAGATCATGTGGCGCGTGCCTCGCGACTCCTGGGGCGAGTACGAGCAGCACGCAGCCGTCATGCCGCTCGACCTCGACGCCGAGGTCAGTCGCTGGGGGGTCGGCGCCACGCCCGTCGCGTAGGCGCGCCCGGCTCCTCGGAGCCCCGCCGCGGTCAGCCCGCCACGCCGCCCGCCGCCGCGAGCATCAGGACCAGGATGTAGAGGTGGGCCAGGGCGCTCCAGGCGATCGAGCCGGTGCGCCAGTTCAGCCACGCGAAGGCCATGCCCCCGACGAACGTCGACCACAGCTCGATCTCCGGCTTCCCGACGTGGGCGAAGATGAACGGCACCTGGACGATCACGAGGGCCAGCGGGCCGACCCGCCGGAGCAGGGCGAAGAGCAGGAACCCGCGGAGCGCGAACTCCGCCGGAATCAGCTCGACGGCGTAGGTCAGGACGACCTCGCCGAGCGAGCCGGAAGCACCACCGTAGTAGGTGCTGAACTCCGGCAGGGTTGCCAGGCCCAGGATCAGCGGGGTCATGGCGGCCAGGCCCGCGACGAGCAGTCCCGCCCCCCACCGCCAGTCGCCGAGCGTCAGCCCGTAGCGGCGCGGGTCGTCCCGGAATCCGGCCAGGACGACGGCCAGTGGGATGACGAGGAAGAGCCCGAATCGCTGGAACGCGCGCGCGAGCGTGGCCTCGCCGGGCTCGAAGCCGAGCAGCTCCGGCGTGATCAGCGTCCGGGTGTAGTCGAGCAGGACGAGCGCAGTCGCGACGGCGAGGGCGACCGTCGCCCGTCGCGGGAGGGCCAGGCCGGCGAGGTGGACATCGACGAGGTCTCCGGTGCCCGGCGGGTAGGCCGGCGCGCGCGTTGCGCCGGCGAGCAGCCCTCGAAGGCCGTCCATCCCGGGGGCGGTCAGTCGGCGCCGATGGGCGGGGAGGCCGGCGGCGCCAGCGGGCCGCGCCACGACGGCACCCCGCCTCGCGAGACGAGCCGGACGTCGAAGCCGGCGGCGTCGAGGATGCTGGCTGCGATCGCCGCGCGCGACCCGGACTTGCAGACGACGGTGACTGGCCGATCACGGCGCAGCTCGGCGAGGCGGGCGGGGAGGTCAGCGACGAAGATGCCGATCGAGCCGGGGATCATCCCGTCGTCCCGCCACTCGATGGGCTGACGGACGTCGAGGATCGTCGTTTCCGCGTCGGGGTCCAGCCGCCGAACGGATTGCGTCGGGTACGACTCGATCGGTCGCCGCTCCTCCACCCATGCCTCGAGGCCACCGGCCAGCGACCCGCGGACGCCCTCGTAGCCGATCCGGAGGAGCTGCGTCGTCGCCTCCTCGACCGCGGCGCCGGCCGGCTCGGGCAGGATCAGCAGGATCGGGGCGCCGAACGGCACGAGCCAGCCGACGTAGGCCGCGAACGTGTCGTCGAGCTCGACGTTCAGGGCGCCCGGCAGGTGCGCCGCCGCGAACGCCTCCCGATCTCGGGCGTCGACGACCACGGCACCCGCCTGCCGGGCGCGCTCGAAGGCCACCGGGTCGAGCGCGGCTGGGAGCGTGAGGCCGCCGAGGATGGCCGGACCCGCGCGATTGATGACGGCCATGTGGGCGTAGTAGGCGGGGTACTGGCCGAGGCTCGCCACGAGCCGGTCGCGGAAGGCCCCGTCGCCCGCCACTGCCGCGGTGAGCATCGGGTTCGTCGCGCGCTCCTCGGCGAGCGTCGAGACGGACCGGGGCGCGGAAGGGCCGGCGCTGCAGAACGACCCGGCGCCGTGCGTCGGCAGGATCCGGACCCCGGGCGGGAGCGTCGCGAGGCGGCGGAGCGAACCCGCCTGGTCCGCTGACAGCGCCGGCTCGGCGGTGTCGCCGAGCAGGTCGGTCCGGCCCGCGGCGCCGACGAGCAGGCTGCCACCGGTGAACACCGCACTCGGCACGTCCGGGGAGCCCGAAGTCGGCGCGCCCTCGACGACGGCCCAGGCGAGGTGCTCCGGCGTGTGGCCCGGCGTGGCGATGGCGACGAGGCCGAGGCCTTCGAGCTCGACGGCGTCGCCGTCGACGACGCCGCGATGCGCGAAGCCGTAGCCGCCGCGCGCCGGGGCGACGATCTCGGCCCCGGTCGCGGCCCGCGCTTCGACGGCGCCCGAGACGTAATCGTTATGGACGTGCGTTTCGAGGACGTGGGTCACCCGCCAACCCCGCCGCTCGGCGACCTCGAGGAACCGCCACGCGTCGCGCTGCGGATCGACGAGCACGGCCTCCCGACCTGCGGCCACCAGGTATGTCGAGTCGCCGAGGCCACGGGTCGTGAAGATCTCGAGGTCCACTCGCGCATCCTGCCACGGCCGCCGTGCCGAGGCGCCGGGGGGCTTGTGCCTGCAACGAGGACCGCCCCGGTGTTCCCGTACCATCGACGGTGATGGCGAAGATCGGCTACGCGGCAATGCTCGAGCAGTTCCATCCGACTGCCCTCCTGGACTGGTGCGCCCAGGCCGAGGCCGCGGGTTTCGAGGCGGGATTCATGGTCTCGGAGCATTTCCATCCCTGGACGCCGCGGCAGGGCCAGGCCGCCTTCGCCTGGTCGTTCATGGGCGCGCTCGGGCTGCGGACGTCGCTGCGGTTCGGGACGGCCGTCACCTTTCCGGGCGGCCGCTACCACCCGGCCGTCGTGGCCCATGCCGCCGCGACGCTCGGCGCGATGTTCCCGGGCCGGTTCTGGCTCGGCCTCGGCGCCGGGGAGGCGCTCAACGAGCACATCCTCGGCGGCGAATGGCCGGAGATCGGCGTCCGCTCGGAGATGCTGTTCGAGGCCATCGAGATCATCAAGAAGCTGTTCGGCGGCGAGGTCACGAAGCACCGTGGCAAGCACTTCAAGCTGGAGAGCGCGAAGCTCTACACCCGCCCGGACGAGCCCGTCCCGGTGTACGTCGCGACCTCCGGGCCGCTGAACGCCAAGCGCACCGGCAAGTTCGCCGACGGGATGATCACCGTCGGCGCGGCCGACGAGAAGGTCAAGCTGCTGTGGATGCAGTGCGACGAGGGCTGCGCCGAGGTCGGCAAGCCCAAGGTCCCCAAGCTCCTCCAGATCCACGTGAGCTGGGCGCGGTCCGACGAGGAGGCCACGCGGAACGCCATCGACGAATGGCCGAACGGCGGAATGGCCTTCCCGAAGCAGGACATCAAGAATCCCGAGGACTTCGCCGCGATGGCCAGGCTCGTCCGGCCCGAGGACTTCAAGAACCGGGTCCTGATCAGCTCCGACCTCGAAGTCCACGCCAGGCACATCCAGCACTACGTCGACATGGGCTTCGACGAGGTCCACCTCCACAATGTCGGCCGCAACCAGGCCGAGTTCATCGAGGTCTTCGGCCGCGAGGTCCTGCCCAGCCTGAATCTCGCCCCCGCGTCGACGGCCGCCTGACTCACTGGCACCGCCCCCGGTCGAAGCGGAACCGGATGGTCCGGGTGGGCGGTAGGTCCGGTTCGCTATGGTGCCCGGGGTGGGCGTGGCCTACGGTGACGATCGCTCGCCGCCACGGGGGTGCGGCGTCCGTTCGAGGTCCTGCCAGCCCATGTCGACCGCTCGCCGCCGCTCCCTGTCGACGACCCTCGGGACGAGCGTGGTGCTCGCCGCGCTGCTGACGACCTCGCTGCCGGCCGTGGCCACGCTCGCCGCGCCGAAGCCGATCAAGGTCACCGGCGAGGAGGTCTCGACCTCGATCACCCACCGCCGGATCGTGCCGCTCAAGATCAATGCCTCGCACGTCACGCTGCGCTGGCGGTACGCCCACGACGCGCAGATCACCGTCGCCTTCGCCGAGCGCCCGGACGAGTTCGGCGAGGAGATCCGGGTCGGGCACTCCGAGGAGTCCGACCACGACGGTGACGGGCAGTACGGCGCCGTCCTGTGGACCGGCGGCGCGCGGTTCGTCCAGATCACCACGGACCGCCCGATCGGCAAGGTCACCGTGATCGCCATGGATGCGCAGGCCGACAAGGGCCTCGCCAAGGGCCCCGCTGGCACGGCCAGCGCGGCGACCTCCCAGCCGGCCGTCATCTCGCGGGCCCAGTGGGGTGCCGACGAGTCGTACCGCTTCGATTCGGGTGGCCGCGAGAAGTGGCCGCCGTCGTTCTCGCCGATGCAGAAGGCGATCGTCCACCACACCGCCGGGCGCAACAACGACCCGAACCCCGCGGCGACGGTGCGTGCGATCTACTACATGTACGCGATCAGCCGGGACTTCGGGGACATGGGCTACAACTTCCTCATCGACGAGTCCGGGCGGATCTACGAGGGCCGCTACTCGCGGCCGTACGCAGGGGGCGAGTACCCGACCGGCGAGGACCTCGCGGGCAACGTCGTTCGCGGCGCCCATGCCACGAACTTCAACGACGCGAACGTCGGCATCGTCCTGCTCGGCACGTTCACGAACCGCCTGCCGACCGCGGCGGCCCGCACGTCGCTGGAGCGGCTCCTGGCCTGGAAGCTCGAGCGGCACGGGATCAACCCGCTCGGCCACTCGGTCTACGTCAACCCCGTTCTCGGCAACACCAAGGACATCCCGAACATCGCCGGTCATCGCCAGGTCGGCGCGACGGCCTGCCCCGGGAACACCTTCTATCCGACGTTCCCGACCCTCCGCCAGAACGTCGCCAACCGCATCTCGGCCACGACGGGCCCGGCCAACGACGCCACGCCGCCGGCGGTGAAGTCGTTGGCCCCGATGGTCCCCGTGCCGACCGGGAGCCTGTCGATACCGTTCGGCCTCGTGTTCGCCGAGCCGGTCGCGGGCCTCGATGCATCGGACTTCGAGGTCGGCGGGACGTCCCACGGTTGGTCGGTCGATTCGGTCACCGGGTCGGCCTCGACCTGGACCGTGACCGTGACGGCCAACCACCCCGACCCCGGCACCGTCGTCCTGACCCTGCCGGCCGACGCCGTCACCGACCTCGCCGGGCTGAGCGGCCCGGTGAACGTGGTCACCGCGACGGGCGAGTGGCAGCTCGACGAGGACGCGCCGACGATGTCGCTCTACCAGAGCCCGCACCGGACCTACGTCAACGATCCGGACCTCACCTACGTCGACGTGACCGCGGTCTTCAGCGAGCCCGTGACGGGCTTCCTGCCGAACGACGTCGTCATCGGCGGGACGTCGCACGCCGCGACGCCGTGGAACGTGCGGATGATCTTCGGGAGCGGCGACGCCTACGGCTTCTCGGTCGAGAACGAGTCGTGGGCGAACGGCACGCTGACGTTCTTCGTGCCGAATGGCGCGGCCGCCGACCTGGCAGGCAATCCGGTGACCGCCTCGAACGTCATCTCGATGGTCTTCGACCGGTCGGCGCCATCGAACACCGCTCCGCGGGCGACGCTCCGCAGCGGGGTGACCATCGCGTCCGCCCCGTCGATCCGGCTGTCCTGGAGCGGCAGCGACGCCGGCCCGGCCGGGATCGCGAGCTACGAGGTTCGTCGGAGCACCGATGGCGGTGCCTTCAACCTGATCGCCAGTGGCCTCACGAACCCGTACCTGAACACCGCGCCGAGCACTGGCCACAGCTACCGCTTCGAGGTCCGGGCCCGTGACAAGGCCGGCAACGTCGGGGCCTGGAAGGCCGGCCCGACGATCCGGCCGAAGCTCGTCCAGCAGACGAACGACTCGATCGTGTACCGCGGCGGCACCTGGAAGTCTGCGTGGTCGACCGCGTACTCGGGCGGCTCCGTCCGGTACGCGACGGCGGCCGGCGCCAAGGCGCGGTTCACGACGACCGCCAGGAGCCTCGCGTTCGTGACGACGCGCGGCCCGAACCGCGGCGCGGCGAGGATCTACATCGACGGTGCCTACGTCACGACGGTCGACCTCGCGGCGCCCTCGCACCAGGCCCGCTACGTGGCCTTCTCGCGGACGTGGTCGAGCGCTGGCACGCACACGATCAAGGTCGTCGTCGTGGGGACGCCGGGGCGCCCGCGAATCGACCTCGACGCCTTCGAGGTCATCCGCTAGCCGGGCGGGACCCCGGTTCCGGCCGAATCCGCGGCCCCCCGGGCCGCCGAGCGCGCGATCCGGCGCGCCCGGCGGGTCACCGCCAGGAACTCGAGCAGGTGGGCCAGCGGGCGGATATGGCTGGGCTCGTCGGCATAGATCGTGCGGATCGGCACCCAGGCGATCGGCCAGCCTTCGCGCAGGCAGACCGCGATCATCTCGACCTCGAACGCGAAGCCGTCCTCGCGGCTGTCGAGCATCGCGGCCATGAGCCGGCGCCCGATGAGCCGGTAACCCGACTGGTTGTCGGGGACGTGGCGCCCGAGTGCGACCGACAGGACGACCGTCCCGAGGGTGTTCGCGATCCGCCGGACGAGCGGCATTCGACCGAAGTCGCGCCGTCCCACGATCAGCTCGGTGGGCAGGCCGGCGACTGCGCGACGGGCGTAGGCGGCGAGGAAGGCCGGGATCTCGGCCGGGTCGTGCTGGCCGTCACCATCGAGCGTCACCACCGCCTCGGCGCCGTCCGCGACGACGGACGCGAAGCCTGCTCGGAGGGCGGCGCCCTTGCCCTGGTTCGGGCGCTGCTCGAGGACGCGCGCGCCGGCTGTCCGGGCGAGGGTCGCCGTGGCGTCCGCCGAGCCGTCGTCGACGACGAGGACCGGCAGATGGCGCGCCGCGACGGCCACGACCGCGGCGATCCGGGGCGCTTCGTCGTGGGCCGGAACGAGCGCCCAGAAGCGGGCGCCCGTCGGTGGCAGGCTGCGCATCGGCCCATCGTAGGTCCGACCGGCTGTCACGGACCTGCGAGCCTCTCGGGGCTCGCGTTTCGCGTCGCGGCCTCCGGAAGGTCGGACGCTACCCGGCATGCACGTCGTCGGGGCCCGGTTCGATCGTGTCAGCGCGGCGCGCGCCGCCCTCGCCGAGCTGCGGGATCAGTTCGATCTCGCGCCCGGCGACATCGCCGTGCGCCCGCTCGGGAGCACCGACTACGAGACCCGCCACGAGCACCAGCTGCTCGCCGGCCGAATCGAGGACCACCACGTGGCGGCGGTGATCGCCGCCCTGCGGCGGGCCGGCGGGGTGATCGTCGAGCTCCGGGGCGACGCGCCGGGCGCGGCGCCGATCGTCCTGCCGGCGCCCGAGGTGCCGCCCTGGGGCTCGCCGTCGTCCGAGCCGCGGCCCGGGAGCGGCCGCCCCACCGCTCGGCCGCGGAGACCGGCAGACCCCTGGAGCCCACCGCTGCGGCGCTCCCCCCGGGCCGTCCGCGCCCGCGGACCGCGGCCGCGGCGCGTGCGTCGCTGACGGTCGGCCGTCGTCAGTAGGTGACCGCCGACAGGCTCGAGTAGCGGTAGCGGTCAAGGTCGACCCGGCCGGAGATGCCGGGCACGGTGCCCTCGCTGGAGTACTGCCAGAAGGTCCACGATCGACCGCCCCAGTTCGAGGCGGGCACCGACGGGCTGGTCGTCTTCCAGTGGGCAACCCACAGGACGGCGTAGCCGTTGTCGGCGAACCAGCGGGTGTCGTTGAGGTTCTCGCGCCAGAAGGATGGGCTGGTGTAGATCATCGCCCGGACGCCCAGCCGATCGTGGACCCGCCCCAGGAAGGCCTTCGTCCAGTTCGTCAGGCCGGTTGGACTCCGCCCGCCGGTCCGCTCGAGGTCAAGCGTCGGGATGATCATTCCGCGCTTGTACCCGGCGACGTTGACGAACCAGTCGGCCTCCCGGATGGGGTCGTTCTCCGGCCGCGCGAAGTGGTACGCGCCGAAGGCCAGGCCCTGGCCCATCGCGCCGGCCTTGTTGCGGTCATACGAGGGGTCCTCGAAGCCGACGCCCTCGCTCGCCTTGGCGATGACGAAGCGCTTGCCGGCGGCGCGGACCTTGGCCCAGTCGATGGTGCCTTGCCACTGCGAGACGTCGATGCCTTCGAGGTAGCCGGTCGAGGACATCGATCGGAACAGCCCCTTGGCGGCGTAGACGGCGCTGACGCCGTAGAGCGACGAGACACTCCGGCCGTTGACGGCGACGATCTTCAGCCAAGTCGTCCCCGACACGCTCGTCCCGCAGTCGGCTCGGTACGAGCCTCCGGCGACCGTGGCCGAGGCCGTCACGACCGTATTCCGGTCGATGACGCTCCTGACCTTCGCGCTCGTCGAGGGGTTCGAGCGGAGGTTGACGGCGCAGTTGGCGAGGAAGTCGCTGGTCGTCGTCTGCTCGCGGAACAGTCCCTTGGCCGCGTAGACGACGGTGACGCCGTAGAGCTTCGAGACGCTGACACCGTTGACGCCGACGATCTTCAGCCAGCTCGTCCCGGAAACGGTCTTGCCGCCGCACTCGGCCTTGTACAAGCCGCCGCTGACGGTCGCCGAGGCCGTCACCCGGGTGCCCTTGTCGATGACCTTGCGGACGGTCGCCGTCAGCTTCGGGCCCGTCCGGAGGTTGACGTCGCAGTTCGCGAGCCACGTGCTGTTTGCGGCGGCGACGGGCTGGGCGAGCGACGGCACGGCGGCAAGGGCGACGGCGAAGGCCATCGCGACGGGCAGCATGAATCGAGATCGACGGCGCATGGCGAACTCCCCCCGGTGTCTGGGCTGGTGCCGGAGCGGCTGGGGCCCGACGACCGGTCGGACCCGGTTGGGCGGCCGCCTCGACGCCGGTGGCAGCGTCGAGGCCTGGTGCGCGGAGCGCTGCGACCGATGCGCTAGGGCCGCATTCTGGGCGATCCCACCCAGACCTGTAACTAGCCCGTCAGTACTGCCCCGGACCGACCACGCCGGAGGAGGAACGCGACCAGGGCCACGATCGCCACGAGGATCACGACGCCGGCGGTGGCGGTGTACGGGTCAAGGGCGCCCGAGGGGCTCGTGACGGGTGGCGATGGTGCCGGGGTGGGCGGCTCGCTCGCGGGGGCGGAGGGCGTGGCGCTCGTGGCTGGCGAGGGCGTCGGCGATGGGCTGGGCTGGGCGGTCGGCTCGCCCGACGGCGAGGCCGCCGACGAGGACGACGGCTGCGGCGTCGGCGCGAATGTCGGCAGCGGCTGGCCCGATGGCGGCGGCACGATCGCGGTCGTGAAGTTCGCCCAGAGGTACTCGCGAATCGTCAGCCCCGAGGCGTGGACGTCCGCGGCGAGCTCGCGCCCGAGGTAGCGGAAGTGCCACGACTCGTAGTCGTAGCAGGTCACGGATCGCGATCGGCGCGGGTAGCTCATCACGAAGCCGTACTGCCAGGCGTTCGCGGCCATCCACATCCCGGCCGGCGTCTCGCCCCAGTCACCCTCGAAGGGACTGCCGCCGGCTGCGCTCCGGAAGTCGATCGCCAGGCCCAGCTGGTGCTCGCTGTGTCCCGGGCGCGCCGAGACGCGCAGGGCCTTGTCGCGCCCGAGCTGATCGACCCAGCCCTGGAACGTCTCGCGCTGCTGTTCGTAGCTCCGGTACGCGCTCTGGACGCCGATCGGCGTTCCGGCGGCCGCGGCCGCCTCCGCCATCTCACGGAGGTCCTCGACGAGGATCGCGCGGACCTTGCCGCTGCCCTCGATCCCGGCCGTCGAGACGGCCACCAGGTCGGGCGGGACGTAGGTCCTCGGGACCATCAGGATCGTGTCGACGAGGGTCACCGTCCAGTCGTCGTAGCCCCGGGGCGAGGTGAGGATGTCGTCGTAGCGGCAGGCGGGCAGGGGCCCCAGTGCCCGGGCCGAGGCGGGGGCGTTGACGGCGATCGCGGCCATGATGAGGGCGACGACGCCGAGGGGCAGGGCGGGGAAACGACGACGAGCCGGCGCCCGGCCGTGACGTCGCGGGGAGAACGGCATGGAACGGGCAGCGTAGGGGCGAGCCCGACCGATCGCAACCGCCCGGCAGACGCTCGCATTCCGGGACCTTCGGGCGAGGCCCCGCGTCAAGCCCGACGGACGCCTGTGGTAGGCTGCCAGCCTGATGAGGGCGTCCCGCGTGTTCCAGACCTGCGCGTGTAGCCGGCGAGCGTCGGCCGCGAGTCCGCGCCGGTCCGCCTGAGGACCGCCCCGCTCATCTCCCGACCGGCCTCGCCACCTTCCCAGCGTCCGCGCGACGCGGCGAGCCGGAGGCACCTCAAACCCCGGGCCACTGGCCGCCTCGCGCTCCTCCCGTCCCGCCCGAGGTTTGGTCATGTCCAGCGTCCCATCGTTCCCGCCCGCCCCCGGTCGACACATCGACCCCCGAGCTCACCGCTTCGGCGGCGGCGTCTCGGCGGTCCTCCTCGTCGGCGCGGTCGTCGCGGGCGCTCCGCTCCTCGTCGCCGCGATCGCCGTGGCCCTCGGCGTCAGCGCGTTCCTCGGCACCCGGTACTCGATCCTCGGGCGGCCATGGCCGCTCGTGCGGCGGGCGGTCCGGCTTCCGCCACCTGCTGAGCTCGAGCCTGAGTTCCCGCCTCGCTTCGCCCAGGCACTCGGCACGGCCGGCCTGCTCGCCGCCCTGGCGCTGTTCGGCGTTGGCGCCCCGGCGGGAGGCTGGGCCCTGGTCCTCGGGGTCGCCGGTCTCCAGGCCGTTCTCGCGGTCACCGGCTACTGCGTCGGTTGCCGCCTGTATTTCCTGCGCTGGTACGGGCCGGCGCTGTTCGACCGCCTCGTCGGCTCGCGGGAGGGCCGCCGCGTCGCGCCCCGGATCCTCACCGAGGGGCGGACCCGATGACCGACGTGGCCTGTGGCCAGGTCGCGAGACGGCGAGCGTTCAGCGACCAGCCCGCGGCTGGCCCCGGAGGCGCGCCCTGACCACGGCCTCGAGCGTCCGCAGCGCGCGATCGGCCGTCCTGAAGGTCGGAATGCCACCGGCCCCCAGGGCTTCGGCCAGCGGATCGTAGCGGGGGCCGGCGTCCACGACGGTGATCCACGCCTTGGTCGAGCGCCGCCACAGCTCCAGCAGCGCAGCGGCGACGGTTTCCGGCGCGGCCACGCCCGCGCCATCGGCCGCCGCGCTCATCGTCCGCAGCGCCGGCGTGAACGGCACGTTCCCGATGATCCCGACATCCACCGCCGGGCAGTCGAGGACCGCCGCCGCGGCGGCGCCGAACGCGGCATCGCCGGCCATCGGCGTGAGGTCGACCGGGTTGTGAACGTCGACGACGTCGCCCGCGCCGGTCTCCCGGAGGATCGCCGACAGACGGGTGTTCGTGGCCTCGTCGAACGCGGCGAGCCGGAGGGTCCCGAGGTTGTCTCCGATCGCCACGCACTCGAACCCGGCGTTCGAGACCGCACCCAGACGAGGGCCGTCGATCGTTCGCCCGGCCAGGGACGTCAGGGTCGCGACCAGGTCGTCGAACTCGTCGAGCGTGTCCGCTACGACGATTCCGACCGTGTCGGCCAGCGCCCGGATCACGGTGGCGTTTCCGGCGATCGAGGCGGTGTGGCTGGCACTCGCGCCCGCGCCGGCCGTGGTCCGACCGCCGAGGTAGAGCACGACGCTCCCGCCTCGTTCGCGGATCGCCCGGGCGGCGGCCAGGACGCCCGGGCCGTCGAGCGGGGCCAGCCCCTCCGCGTAGACGCCGACCACGTCGACCTCGCGGTCTCCAGCGAGGTGGTCGAGGTAGTCCCCGAGGGTCAGGTCCATCTGGTTGCCGACGCTGATGACGTACTTCGGGTCCAGGTTCTCGAGCCGGCTCAGCCGCGAGATCGAGAACGCACCGCTCTGGGCAATCAGGGCCAGCGGAGCGGGGTGGCCGGTCGGGCCGGCGAGGCGCGATTCGGGAATGAAGAGCGTGTCGTAGCTTCCCGGTCGGGAGCGGATGCCGAGGCAGTTGCCGCCGTTGACGAGCGGTCCGCCGCCGGGCCGACGCCGAGATTCGGCGAGTGCCGTCCGCATCCTGGCCGCCAGGTCGGCACCGCCCGTCTTCTCCTCCAGCCCGCCGGGAATGACGATCACGGATTCCGCCGCGTCCCGCTCGATGGCTTCGATGACGAGCGCCGCCGCCGGCCTGGCGGCGAGCGCGACCACGAGCAGGTCGACCTTCACCGGCAGGTCGGCGACGCCGTCGACGCAGCGGCAGCCCTCGATCTGCTCGACCCCCGGCTTGACGACGGTCACCGCGGCGGGGTCGAAGCCGTCGCGCAGGACGTTCCGCAGGATCGTCCGCCCGGGGTTCTCGCCGCTCGAGACGCCGGCGATCGCCATGGACCGAGGCTCGAGCAGGTTGCGCAGCTTCCACGTTGGCCGGATCGGCCGTTCAGCCTCGATCGACGGATCACCGAGGACGACCATGACGTCGAGGGCCACCAGCCCCGAGGGCGTGACCGCGAGGGGGTTCACCTCCAGCTCGACCACGTCGCCGGGCATGAAGGCCGCCGCGAACGCCAGCAGTCGCTCGGTCAGCCTGACGAGCGACTGGAGCTCGAGCAGCGGCGGCCTGCCGCGCTGCGCTTCGGAGGCGAGCCTGACGGCGGTGGATGCCGCGAGGACCGGCCCGACCTGGTCTGGCCGCGTCAGGCCCGGCCCGACCACGGCGAGCGCCGCGCCCGGTCGCAGGTCCGCGGCAATCGCCTCGGCGTGGATACCGCCGGCGCCGACGCTGACGACGGGTCCGAGGTCACGCATCCACCGGGCAGACACCAGCAGCTCGCCGCCGAGCGCCTGGCCGTGCTCGACGTACTCGCTGACGAGGTAGCCGATCGGCGTGGCGTCGACGAGGTGCGCCGCCATGCCGTTCATCGCCGCCTCGACCGCTGCCGGGGCGCGGTCCACGATCGCCACCCCGCCGACCTCGGTCTTGTGGACGACGCCATCCGCCACGAGCTTCACCACGAGGCGATCGCCTCGCAGCTCGGCCAGCGTGGCGCCCGTCACCGAGCCCAAGGCTGGCACGAACGCCGCCCGCGGAACCTCGATCCCGATCGCCTCGAGGAGGTAGCGGCCCTCGGTCTCGAGCAGGCGCCGACGGCCGTCGCGCCGGGCCCAGCCGATCACCTCTCGGGCGCGCTGGAGGTCGCACCCTGCGGGCAGCGGCGGCGAATCGGGTCTCGCCGGAGGACGGGCGACGGCCATGGGCGGCAGCCTGATGGATCAGGCCCGGCGGCGGGAGGGCCGAACGGGCCGTCCCAATGGGGGCCGAATGCCGCCCCGCGACCCGCTCGGGGACCGCTCCCTGGGTGATGTCGAGCGGCCCGGGGAAGTCGGGACCCATGCCCCTGTCGCGCGGTCGAGGCCGCTCGGCACCCTAGCGTGGGAGCGACTGCGCCCGGGTAGCGCCCCCCGGTGGCCGCGGTGCTTGGCTGGAGGTGCGAGGGAGATGGCAGACATCACGCATGGGTCGCGCGGCGGGCAGCGCGACGAGATGGTCTTCGCCGTGGTCCTGATCATCGTCGGGTTGATCGGGCTCGCCACCCAGGTCTGGCAGCCGTCCGAGGATCTCGGGGGCTGGATCGTCGTCCTGATCGGGCTCGGCTTCATCGGCGCATTCCTGTACACCCGCCAGTACGGCTACCTCGTTCCCGGCGGGATCATGACCGGCCTCGGCGCCGGGATCGTCATCTCGCAGGCCATCACGTGGACGACCGATGAGGGAGAGGGCGGCACGATCGTGCTCGGCCTCGGGCTCGGGTTCATTGCGATCTGGCTCATTGCCGGGCTCCTCAACGTCGCTCGCAACCACTGGTGGCCGCTCGTCCCCGGAGGCATCCTGGCGGTGGTCGGCTCGGCCCTGCTCGTCGGCGGCACGGCGGTCGACCTGCTCGACTACTGGGGCATCGCCATCATCGCCGTCGGGCTGGTCATCCTGTGGCGGGCCTGGACGGGCCGCTCGACCAGCTGAAGCCTCGCATCCGGGCCGAACTGATGACCCGCGGACGGCGGGCCGCCCGAGCGCGGGTCGCTCGCTCACGGGCAGGGTGAGTTGAACGGACATCGACCGGATGCGTCGGCCTGGCCGGCGTGGATCGGCGTCGGCGCCGCGTTTGCGGTGGTGACGGTCCTTGGTGTCGTCGGCTGGACTCGCTATCAGGAGGCGACCGGCGGCGTGGAGTCGCTGGCGACCCGCCTCTACCAGGCGCTGCAGCTGTTCGTCCTGGAGAGCGGCCCCGTCTCCGGTGCGCTCCCGTGGGAGCTCGAGCTGGCCCGGTTCGCGGCGCCGGTCACGAGCGCGTACGCCCTCGTTCGCCTGCTGGCGGCGGTGTTTCACGATCGCGTGGAGCGACTGCGTGCGCGCCGGCTCCGTGATCACGTGGCCGTCGCCGGCCTGGGACGGACGGGCGGCCTGCTCGTCGAAGCCCTGCTCCGGGGAGGCCGTCGGGTCATCGTCATCGAGCTGGACCCGATGAATCCGGGGCTCGCGTCGGTCCGGGCACTGGGTGGTCTCATCGTTGCCGGTGACGCCCGTCGCCCCGAGGTGCTTCGCAGCGCCGGCGTCGAGCGGGCGCGCCAGCTCGTCGTGCTCTGTGGCACCGACGCGATCAACATCGAGGTCGTGGCGCGCGCACGGGAGGTGGTTCGGTCGCGCCGGGGAGGCTCGCTGCATGCCGTGGTTCAGGTCGACGAGCCCCACCTGGCCCAGCTCCTGTGCCTCGAGGAGCTGGAGCGGTACGCGGAGGCTCCGATCCGGGTCGACTTCGTCAACGTCCCTGTGGCCGCGACGCAGGCCCTGCTTCGGGCGCACCCGCCATTCGAGCCGTCGGTTGGCGCATCCCCGACCGTGGGCGTCGTCGGCAACGGGCCGACGGCCCGGCATCTGCTGCCCGCGCTCGCCCGGGCCCGGGCGTCACGCGGCGACGAGGATCGAATCGGGCGGTTGCGGCTGGTCGTCGCCGGCTGGGCGGCCGATGCGCTGGTGTCGCTGCGACGGGCCCACCCCGAGCTCGAGGAGTTCGTTGAACTCTCGCCCGTGAACGACCTGGCGGGCATCGCGGGGCGAGAGCCGGCGACGGTGTACGTCTGTCCGGACGACGACCAGGCGGCGGCGATCAACGCGCTTGAGCTGCGCGCGCTCATGGCCGGCCACTCCGCGACGATCGTGGTCGTGCTCGAGCGGCGTGCCGGGCTGGGTTCCCTCCTCGATGGCTCGCACGGGATCACCGGCGGTCCGAACCTGGTGACGTTCGAGTCGTTGGCGGAGGCGTGCCAGCCCGACGTCCTGCTCGCGGGCACGACCGAGCTCTTGGCCCGGGCGATCCACGCCGCCTACCTCGACGCCGCGGTCCCATCGGCTGGGCGCCCGGACGATCCGGCGCTCCGGACGTGGCACGACCTTCCCGAAAGCCTGAAGGACTCGAGCCGCGATCAGGCGGCACACGTGGCGGTCAAGCTCGCCGCCGTCGGACATGCCGTGGGACCGCTGCTCGACTGGGACGCTGCACGTCGGCCGTTCTCCGATCCCGACATCGAGGTCATGGCCCGACTCGAGCATGACCGGTGGGTCGAGGAGCGCAAGCGGGCGGGCTGGACCCCCGGCCCACGGGACCCGGATCGCCGCACGACGCCCTACCTCGTCCGGTGGGAGGAGCTGCCGGAGGACGTGCGTGACAAGGACCGGCTGTTCGTGCGGCAGTTGCCGAGCCTCCTCGCATCGGTCGGACTCCAGGCGATACCACGACCGGAACGGCCGCGCCCGGCATACGGACCCTGACGACCTGTCCGCCAGCGCCGGCCGGGAGGCGGCGCCGAACGCCAGCCGGGCAATCAGTCGATGCCGGTGATCCGGAACATGACGAGCCCGTCGCTCTCATCGCTGACGATGAGGTGGTCGTCCGCCACGGCGACGTCGGTCAGCGATGCGAACGCACCGAACGTGCCGACGAGCCGCGGCGCGTCCTGGCGGGTCGCATCCACCACGGCAACCCCGCCAACTGAACCCGACTCCCCGAACCAGCCCACGAACGCCTGCCCGTCGCGCACCGCGATCGGCCCGGCGAAGCCGGGTGCCGCCACCGACCCGACCAGCCGCGGGTTCGACGGCTCGGTCAGGTCCACGACGGCCACGCCGGAATCGCCAAGCGTCAGGTAGGCGATGCCGTCGACGACCGCGATGTCGATCACCCAATCGGGCGAGACCCAGTGACCGAGGAGCGCGGGTGTTGCCGGCGTCTGGACGTCGAACATGTACAGGCCGTCCCAACCCGCGCCGATGTAGGCGACCGCGTCCCTGACGAAGACGCTGGCCGGATTGCCCGTGCTGCCCGGCGGGGCCCACGAGAAGACCAGGCTGGCCGCCTCGGGGACCGTCAGATCGACGATGCCGGCGAAGTTGTGACTCGCGAGGTACGCGTACCCGTCGCTGACGGCGACGTCGTAGAGCGTCGTGATGCCGGCCCCCGTGATCGGCACCTCGACGCCGCCGGAGCCGTCGATCGGGAAGACCGAAACGCTCGGGGCGACGACCTCGCCGCGGATCGCCACGAGATGGTCGCCGGCGAAGGCGACCCCACGGGCACCCTCGACGTCGAACGTCGCCACCGCTCTCGGCACCGCCCGGTTCTCGATGGTCATCAGCGTGACCCCGTCGGGTCCGTTGGCGTAGGCAAGCTGTTCGGCTTCGATCGCGAAGCCCGCGATCGGACCGGCAGGGTCGAGATCGCCGGGGTCCAGATCCAGCGGTCGGTAGCGGCCGACCTCCTCGAGACCCACGGCCACGACGCTGGCTGCGGGGCTCGTGGACACCTCGGCAGCCGACGGGCTGCCGGTGGCTGGTGGCGGGTTCCCCCGACCGGGCAGCCCGAGGACCGCGAAGGCGACGACGAGACCGACGGTCAGGAGGGATGCCCCGGCGATTGCGGGACTCCGCCACGCCGAGCGGCGTTTCCCGCCCAACACCGCCGGCGGCTTGTCGAGATCCTCGCGGGGCACCGGCTCGCGGGTGATGAGCAGCCGAACGGTCTTCGAGAGGCGCTCGATGTGGCGCTCCATCGGCGGGGTGATGGCGTCGAGCCAGTGCTCCGTGCCCAGGAAGTACGCCAACGCCCCGGTGGGATCGACGTTCTCGATGCGGAAGGGCAGGATGATCACGTCGCCCGCGACGGCTCGCTCGACCTCCCTGATGACCTGGCGCGACCGGTTGCTGTTCGCCGACAACACGAGGACCATGACCCGGCTGCCGGCGATGGCGTCGACGATCGCGTCGCCCCACGAGGTGCCGGGGAGGATGTCGCGTGGCGCGATCCAGCAGCGGGACCCGTCCTGCTCCAACCGCGCCACGACCGCATCCGCCGTCGCCTTGTCCTTCTGCGAGTACGAGACGAAGACGTCGTGAGCCATGGCACCCCCGGCCCGACTCTAGGTCCGGCCCGAACCCGGCGGAAGGGCCGTTGGCACCGCGCCTCCGGGCCTGACGGCGAGGCGGTCGCCAGCGGCAGCGGCAGGCCATGTGGCCCTTGCCCGACCACGCCCGGCGATGGATTCTCGCTTCGCGCGAGTCCCCGGTGAGACGTCCCGTGCCCGCCGTGCCGTGCGGGCCATCGCCGAGCACGCGATCGGGACCCCGAGGGCGCCAGAGCTGCCCCGGGACGTCATGAGTGGAGGAACGTATGAGGGGCACGAGACTGCTCGTCGCATCCGCCGTCGCCGCGTTGGCGTTCGGCGCCTGTGGACCGAGCGCCAGTGGTCAGGTGGAGGTCTTCAGCTGGTGGACCGCCGGCGGGGAAGCCGACGGTCTGGCCGCGATGGTGAAGGTCTTCAAGGAGAAGTACCCGAGCTACGAGTTCGTGAACGCCGCGGTTGCCGGCGGCGCCGGCACCGAGGCGCGAGCCCAGCTCGCGACGCGCCTGTCGCAGAACGATCCCCCGTCGTCGTGGCAGGGGCACGCCGGCCAGGAGCTGATCGGGACGTACGTCGCGGCCGACAAGATCGAATCGCTGAACAGCCTCTACCAGGACGAGGGCTGGCGCGACGTGATGCCCGCTGGGCTGATCGACCTGATCTCCCAGAACGACAACATCTACTCGGTCCCGGTCAACATCCACCGGGCGAACGTCCTGTGGTACATCCCGGCCAACCTCGAGACGTGGGGCATCGAGCCGCCGGCCACGTGGGCCGAGTTCCTCACCGCGGCCGAGGAGCTTGACGGCAAGGGCGTCACCCCGTTGGCGCTCGGCTTCCAGTGGACCGCGATGCATCTCTTCGAGACGGTCCTGCTCGGCGAGTTGGGACCGGAGGCCTACAACGCCCTCTGGACCGGCACCGGCGACTGGTCGAGTGCCGACGTGACGACCGCGATCGAGACCTTCGAGGCCGTTCTCGGCTACACGAACGACGACGCCTCGACCCTCGAGTGGGACGCAGCGGCGCAGCTCGTCGTCGACGGCGACGCGGCGTTCCAGGTCATGGGCGACTGGGCCGAGGGCTACTTCAAGAGCAAGAACCTCGCGCCCGGGACCGGCTTCGGCTGGGCACCGGCGCCGGGGACCGATGGGGCGTTCCAGTTCCTGAGCGACAGCTTCGTGCTCCCGAAGAGCGCGAAGAACCGCGAGGGGGCCATCGCCTGGTTGAAGGTTGCTGGCTCGAAGGCGGGTCAGGATGCCTTCAACCCGGTCAAGGGTTCGATCCCGGCCCGGTCCGATGGCGACCGCAGCCTGTATGACGCGTACCTCCAGTCGGCAATGGACGACTGGAAGAGCGACACGGTCGTCGGCAGCCTGACCCACGGCGTCGTCGCGAATGACGCCTGGAAGGCCGAGATCGACACGGCCCTCGGGCTCTTCCTGAGCGACCGCGATGCGACCGCGTTCCAGGCGGCGCTCGTCGCGGCCTGCTCCGCAGAAGGCCCGTGCTCCTGACCTAGTCGAGCGTGGTCCGGGGGGGCCGGGGGCGCCCCGGCCCCCCTCATTTTGGGGCGGGTTGGGGGCTGGGCGGGGGCCGCCGGCCCAGGCTGCCCC
>JBQGDI010000102.1:0-20716 GCA_052038965.1 Candidatus Limnocylindrales bacterium
TCGCCCTCGGTGACCTCGCCCTCGAGGCGCTCCCGGGCACGCGGCTCCTTGGCGATCGGACCGAGGGCCTCGAGCGCGCCGGTCTTCTGCTCGATCTCGAGGGCCGCGTGGTCGCGCAGCTCCGGCAGGGTCTCCGTCGGCTCGCGACCAACCAGGCCTTCCAGCTGTGCGCGAAGCCGCAGGATGTGGCTGATGTGCTCCTCCTCGGCCTGGACGAGCGCTTCGACGGCCGCGACGTCCGGCAGGTCGACGGCCGCGAGCTGGTTCGTCAGCGCGACCTCCTCCATCTGGAGCTCCTGCTCCATGGCCGACCGGCCACGGAGCCGCCGCTCGATCTCCTGGGCCCGCAGGTCCCGCGTGCGGCGGAAGTCGAGGGCCCGGATCCGCTGGTTCCGGCCGAGGACGGCCAGCACGGCTCCGGCGCCGACGAGCAATGCCGCGATGATCCCCGCAACCGGGATCTCGATGCTCGTGCCGGTGATCGTGATCGACGGCAGCTGGCTCGGCAGGACGTTGAGCTGGTCGGCCGCGACGATGAGCAGCGCGACGACGATCACGACGATCGCGGCGATCGCGGTCGGCCGCCAGGCGCGCGGTGTCGGCGCCTTGACGTCGAACTCGACCTCGACCTCGCCCGCAAGCGCGGCCTTCAGCTCGCGGATCCGGACGTCGGTCGCTCGTAGGCGGTTGAGGGCATCGCGGAGCACGGGCAACCCCGTCGTCGACGGGTGCGAGGCCTCGAGGGACGAAACCTGGCTGCTGACCTCGACCGCCGTCCGGTAGCGCTCGAAGCGCTCGGTCGCGCGATCGCGCTCCGCGCTCAGGCGCTCGGCCAGCCGGGCCTTCTCCAGCATCGAACGCCGCTCGGTGAGCTCGGTCTCGACCTCTCCACGGCGTTCGCGGGCCTCGGCCAGCGCGTCGCGATCCCGTTCCAGCTGCGCCAGCGCGACCTCGCCGTTGCGGGCGGCCGCGCTCTCGGTCGCGAAGACCGCTTCGGCAGCCTTGATCCGCCCGGGGTTCTTGTCGCCCTTGGTGTTGAGCTCGTGGAGCGCCTTCTCCAGCTTCCGCCGGGCCCGGCTCGTCCCGCGGTCCGCCCCCGAGATCGAGGCCTGCAGCCGGTCGCGCAGGGCGGCCTCGTCGCGAGCCAGGCCGTCGAGCTCGTGATGGCGGACGGAGGCCGTCGACCGGAAGAACGCCTCGCTCGGGATGCCGGTCAGCTCGGCCAGGACCTGGTCGGCCAGAGCCGGATCGGTGACGACCTCGCCGTCGTGCTCGAGGTGGACGCTGCCGCGCGCACCCCGGAAGGACTTCTCGACCGTCCCGGGGCGGGTCTCCTCTTCGTACTCCTGCTCGAACTCGAGCCGGACCCAGGGCTTGTCGTCCTCGCCGGCATCCCACGTCCGGATCGCGTCGAGATCCTGGGAGCCGGAGGTGGCGCGGCGCGTCAGGGCCAGCTCGAGGGCCCGCTGGATCGTCGACTTCCCGCTCTCGTTCGGGCCGCGCACGACGGTCAGACCGGGGGCCAGGGCGAGGTCGAGGTCACGGTGCAGCCGCACGTTGCGGACCTGCAGCCGCCGGATCCTCACAGCGTCACCTCGTGGCCGGTCAGCAGCAGCCGGCCGAGCCGGAGGACCTCCCGGAGCTCGCCGGCCGACTCGTCTCCGCCGGCGGCCTCGGCCTCGGCGATCTGGGCCTCGACGTCGTGGATGAACGCGCCCAGGACCGTGCCCGCCGGCGCCGGGATGCCCTCCGGCGGCGCCGGCACGGAGCGGTCGCGAACGCGCAGCTTCAGGAACCGGGCGGCCAGCTCGGCCTCGACCTCGTCGGGATCGAGGTCCAGTTCGTCCGGGCGAACGCCGATGACCTGGACGTCGAGGACGAGGTCCGGATCGGCGCGCTTCGTCAGCGCGGCGACGAGGGCGGGCTGGGAGCCGAGGGCCGCGGCGTCAACCTCGATCCGCTCGAACCGGGTCTTGCCGACCTTGCGCTCCTCGATGGAGACGCGCCGCTTGCCGTCGCCCGAGAGCGTCACGAGGAGGACGTTTCCGGCCCGATCCTGGTCCACGGCGACCGGCTCCGGCGCGCCGGAGTAGGCGTAATGCGTCTTCCCGGCGACGCCCTGGCTCGTCGAATGCCAGTGCCCGAGGGCGAGGTAGTCGAGATGGGTCGCCGCGACCTCGTCGGTGGTGATCACGACCTCGTCGTGCTCGGTCTGGTTGGGGATCGCGAGCGCGGCGTGGAGCAGGCCGACGTGCCACGCGGCGCGGTCGTCCTTCGACGCATCGAGCCCGACCAGCGGCGAGCGCGGCGCCCGCTTCGTGGCGAAGCACGGACCGTGGACGACGACGTCGAGGGCCTTCAGGTGGACATCCGGGTGATCCGGGTCGAGGACCGTCACGAGGTCCGACCCGACCGCGCCCGCGAGCGCCGGGAGGTCGTAGGCACGGTAGATCGAGGCTCGATCGAAGACGTCGTGAGTCCCCGGCGCGATGACCGTCCGAATTCGCGCCTCGACGAGGCGCTTCAGCTGGGCGGCGACGCGCTCGACCGACCGGCGCGGCTGGACGTTCGAGTCGAACAGGTCCCCGGCGACGATCACGAGGTCGACCTTCTCGGCGATCGCGAGGTCGATCGTGGCGACGAAGGCCGCGAACTGGCGCTCCCGCTGGGCGGCGGCCCGCTCGCCGAGGTCGGCGTGGCGTGCTCCAAGGTGGACATCCGCCGTGTGGAGCAGTCGCACCATCCCTCGTCTCGCCTCCCCAAGCACGTGCCCGGTTCGACGGTCGCCGCGGGACCGGGCGAGCGAGGCGCCCCCATTGCTCCCCGCTCGCCTCCGCGAACCGTCGCGCGAGATTGTGACAGGTCGGGTGGCACGCTTCGATTGGCTGACGGACCGATCCGGCGACCCGTTGTATCCTCGCCGAGGCATTCACCCGGTGCGCCCCGACCACGGGACTCCAGTTCGGCACCAGGGGTCGCGCGGCGCCGGCGTAGCCGCATCCGCGTCGGCGCTTCCCCCGCTGCCGGCCGACGAATCCCCGGGACGCACCCCGCAGAACCACGCGACCACGCGCTCCGGGGAGGCTCCCAGTGACCTACGCCGATCGAACCTTGATCTGTGTCGACTGCGGCTCAGAGTTCATCCACACCGCCGACGACCAGCGCTACTACGCCGAGAAGGGGTTCTCGTCCGAGCCGAAGCGGTGCGTGAGCTGCCGCGCCTCGCGCCGCGCCGCGCGCGACGGTGGCTACAGCGTCGAGGAGCTCGGCGGCCCGCGCGGCTACGAGCGCAGCTCGCCCAACCGGGAGTACTTCGCGGTCCTCTGCTCCGAGTGCGGCAACCAGGCGCAGGTCCCCTTCCGGCCGCGGATGGACCGGCCCGTGTATTGCTCGGACTGCTTCCGGAAGATCCGCCCCGACTGATTCGCGGCGGCCACGCGCCACCGCGCCGGTCACGCGTCACCCGGCGTCACCCGGGATTGATGCTGGGAACCGCGAGCACCGCGCGTGGCCGCCATACCGGCCCTCCTACACTCGCCGGCCATGACGCCAACCCAGCGCGGCACGCTCACGGCCGCGATCCTCGGCTCGTCGATCGTGTTCCTGGACGCGACGATCGTCTACATCGCGCTGCCGCGGATCGGCGCCACGGTCCCGGCCACGGTCGTCGGAACGCTCGAGGGCCAGACGTACGTCGCCTCGGCCTACCTCGCGACTCTCGCCGCGTTCCTGATCCTTGGCGGGGCGCTGGGCGACTTCCACGGCCGGCGACGAGTCTTCCTTGCCGGCTTGCTGGGCTTCGGTGTGACTTCGACGCTGTGCGGCGTCGCAGCGAACCTCGAGCTGCTCATCCTGTCCCGGATCCTGCAGGGGGTCGCCGGCGCGCTCCTCGTTCCGGGCTCGCTGTCGATCATCACGGCCGAGTTCGAAGGCCCGGCGAGGGCGCGGGCCTTCGGGCTGTGGGCCGCCACGACCTCGACCATCGTGGTCGTCGGCCCGCCGCTCGGTGGGATCCTGGTCGAGACCGCCGGCTGGCGAGCGGTCTTCCTCGTCAACGTGCCGCTCGTCGCGATCGCCGCGCTGGCAACGTGGCGCTGGATGCCCGAATCGCGCGACCCGGCCGCCACGGGCCGGTTCGACTGGCTCGGAGCGATCGTCGGCGCCATCGCCGTCGGGGGGCTCGCGTTCGGCGCGATCCGAGGCCAGGAGCGACAGTGGGGGGACCCCTCGGCCTTCGCCGCGATCGCGATCGGCGCGCTGGCCACGGTCACGTTCCCGATCCTCATGACGGTGCGGCGGAACCCGCTGGTCCCGCTGGACCTGTTCCGGATCCGGACCTTCGCGGCGATCAATCTCGCGACCTTGCTGGTCTACGGCGCGCTGAACGCGAACGCGTTCTTCCAGTCGCTGTTCCTGCAGAACGCCCTCGGGTACAGCCCGCTCGGGGCGGCGATCGTCGCCCTCCCCACGGGCGTCCTCCTGGCGCTGCTCTCGACGCGGGTGGGGGCAGCGGCCGGCCGCCGCGGGGCGCGACCGTTTCTGGTCGTCGGACCGGCGTTGATGGCCGTCTCACTGCTGTGGTGGCTCCGGATCCCGGCGTCGTCGGCACCGTGGCCGGCGAGCCTGGCGGATCTCGGT
The DNA here is from genome assembly GCA_052038965.1 of Candidatus Limnocylindrales bacterium. Taxonomy (GTDB): domain Bacteria; phylum Chloroflexota; class Limnocylindria; order Limnocylindrales; family CSP1-4; genus UBA5189. The sequence continues at coordinate 4,639 of JBQGDI010000102.1, forward strand.
AGCCTGAGCCCGCCGGTGTCGACGCTCGTCGACGTGCTGCCGGCGACGATCGGGTTCGGGCTCGGCATGGCGCTCATCGTCACGCCCCTGACGACCACGCTCATGGGCTCGATCCCGATCGGCAAGGCGGGCGTCGGATCGGCGATCAACAACGCCCTGTCGCGGGTCGGCCAGCCGCTCGTCTCGGCCGCGGTCTTCATCGTCGTCAGCGGGGCGTTCTACGCGACGCTGGCGGCGGCGACCCCGGGCATCGATCCGTCCTCGCCGGAGTTGCGATCGGCCTTCCAGCCCCTCAACCCACCGCCGCCCGATGCCGCTCCTGCGCTCGTCGCGACCGCTCGCGAGGCATCCACCGAGGCCTTCCGATTCGCGGTGGTCGTCATGGTCGCGCTGTGCGCTGCCGGTGCAGCCGTGAGCGCCGTCGGACTCTCTCGCCATGAGGTGGCGCGCGCCGGCGGCTGATGGCCGATCGGCTCTGTTCGGGAGGGCCGTCGACAGTGATGATGGCGGGCGATGGCTCGAACGCCGCTGCCCGCCCTCGGCGGGCCACTCGTGATCGTCGTGATCGCCGTGGTCGCCGTCGTGGTCTCGAGTGTCGGCCGCACCGGGCCTACCGCTAGCGTCGATGCGCCGGCCAGCCTCATCGCTTCGAGCCCGCTCATGAGTGACCCGCCCGCGTCGATCGAACAGCCGACGCCGGTGCCCGTGCTGTCGCCCGCCTCCTCCGCCGAACCTCGGGCGACCTCATCAGGACCGTTCGCCACGGTCCGCCCGGACGGTCGCATTCCCTGGGGTCCGAACCTGTCCGGTCGATGCACGGCCCTGCTGCCGGACCTCCCGGCCGACTTCGACTACAGCGATGTCGTGCACGTGAAGTTCGTCGACCCATTCCCGCCGCGACCGGTGCGCGACGCCTTCGCAGCCACCAACGGGCTCCTGGAGATCGGTGTGGTCTTCGGCGGATACGCCACGAAGGCCCGCTTCGACTACGCCATCCTCGACGGCGTCACGGCCGAGGAGAAGGCCCGTGCGCTGTCGCAGCTGCCATCCGTCGACACGGCGGACCCGGCCAGCAGTGGTGGTTCGTTCCTTGCGACGACGTCGACACCGCGCAAGGACTCGGGGACCGAGGTCGTTCCTGCCGCGATCACTGCCCCGCCCGAGTACGACCCCGACGGCTTCATCCCGGAAGTCCTGGTGCGCTTCTCGCGTCCGAAGACGGACCTCGACATCGAGATCTGGGCCGCGAGGGCCTGGCTGCGCCATGTCGGCCGCGAGGGGGACTGGGAACGCTTCTGCTCGGATGCCAGCGAGTTCCCCGAGGAGCTCGAGGCGTTCGTCCGGCGACAGCCGGATGTGGCCGTCGTCCGGCTCGAGCCCGGCGGGCCCTGAACTCGGCGACGGATCGCGAAGAGCGGGCCGGCGAGCCGGCCCGCTCTGAGGTGCTGAAGCCGCGTCGCGTCAGGCGACGGGCGGCGGCGGAGGCGGGGGCGGAGCGGTCTTGGGCATGGCCTGGTACTCGCGCCACGCGCCGAGGGCCATCATCACCGCGCCGATCGCGTTGGCGATGATCGCGATGACGAGCCCGAGGAAGAAGCCGACGAACAGGCTGAGCGCGCCGATGAAGCTCAGCACGGTGAACAGCCCCAGGACGGCGAACACGGCCGCCAGCCCGGCCACCACCAGGACGATCGTCGGAATCGGCGCCGGCCAGTTGATCGACTGACTCGGCGAGTACTTCAGCCAGTAGATGGCCAGCACGACGATCGCGGCGATGAACGACCAGCTCGCACCGATGCCGCCGCCGGTGACGACGCCGACCAGCCAGGCTGCGAGCACGACGATCGCGCCCGTCGCCGCCAGCCGCTCGTTGGCGTTGAGCTTCCGCCAGAACTCGTTGACCATACCTTCCCTCCCTGGATGGTTTGGATGCGCTCGCGCGCAGGGTAGCGGCGCGTCCGCTCGCCCGATAGTGGGTAAGGCGGCCTACGACCCGCCTGGCCGATCCGGGGTGGGGCCTCGCAGGCCATCGAGATCCCGACGCTCGTCCACGTCGACCAGGGTCGAGCCGTCCGGGTCGAAGGCCATCCAGGTCTCCGCCGCGAGCTCGACGGTCGAGAGCCGGTCGAGCAGCGCCTGGAGGGCTCGGCGATCCGCGACGACCGCGGCGTTGGCAGCCACGCGGGCGGCGGCAACGGACAGGGCCAGCGGCAGGACCTGGCGCGGCACGTCGAGGGTGCCGCCGGGGGGCGCCAGGACGACGGCGGCGGCGGCGGCCTCGAGCCGATCGAGCATCAGCCGGAGCACGGCCGGTCGCAGGCGGGGCATGTCGCCACCGACGACGATCGCGCGCTCGCCGGAGGCCGCGACGAGGGCGCGGGCGAGCGCGACCAGCGGTCCCGGATCGGGCGCCGCATCGTGGACCACGCGAAGGGGGACGGCGAGCTCCGGGAGGGCCGGCGACGATTCGACCGGCGCGGCCACGACGACCTCGTCGGCCACGGCCTCGACGGCCCTGAGCGCATGGGCGAGCAACGGGACGCCTTCGAGCGGTGCCTCGAGCTTCCGCCCGCCGAAGCGGTTGCCGCGGCCCCCGGCCAGCACGATGCCGGTCGTGCGGACGCTCATCGCGGGGCCCTCGGCCCGGGAATGTGGCCCTCGGGCGTCCGGACGAGGATGCCCCGCCGGTCGAGGTCCTCGAGGATGGCGAGGACGAACCTGCGGCTGGTCCCGGTCGCGTCGCGGAACGCGGCAGGAGTCAGCGGAGCGGCGCGCGACCGTTCGACGGCCATTGCGGCGAGGCGGTGGTAGGCGCGGGTCGACCAGGCGAGCTCCGGCCCGAGCCGCACGATCCGGCCGTCGGCCTGGAGCGCGCGAACGCCCTCCGGCGGGCAGCCGGCCGCCGTGGCCGCGTCGGTCAGCGCCGGCGGCGCTGGGACGTCCAGCGCGACGGCGAGCCGGTCCATCGCCGCGAGCAGGGCGGCCGGCAGCTCCCCGGCGAATTCCGGCTCGCGTAGCGTGTCGCCGCGGCGGGTGAGACGGCCGTCGCTGTCGAGATCCTCGATGAGGCTGGCAATCGTGGCCGCGGCCGTGTCGGCGTGGCTGCGCTCGACCGTCGCGAGAGCGCGGAGGCGTCGCAGGAGCGTGGCCCGTGCCCGCGCGAGGGGCAGCCCCGGGCTCAGCGGCACGTCGCGGTGGTGGGTCGCGATGGCTTCGAGGGCCGCATCGACCAGCTCCGACCGGACGTCCGGGGCGAGGTCGAGCGACGGTCCGTGGCCGGCCAGGGCGCCGTGCAGGTCCAGGTACGCCGTCGCCCACTCGGCGTCGGCGCCCGGCTCGATCGAGGCCGCGAGCGCGGCCACCCGCTCGGGACTCATGCGCCGGCGCGACGCGCCGCGCGGCGGCGCGAGATCGAGGATCCGCAGCCCGGCGACGACCCGCGACGAAGCCGGCTCCCGAAGGACACCGTGATCGCCGGCTGCCGCCGCGACGGCCTCGGCCAGCGCCAACAACGCCACTCCGGTGCTGCCGCGCACCGGCTGGAGCGCGGCGTCGGCCTGGGCCGTGCCGAGGTGGAGCCGCAGGCCCTGGGCCGGTTGGGGCGGCCAGGTCGTGTCGCCTGCCAGGAGCGGCGGTCGTCGAAGCGCAACGAGGACACGCTCGGTCGACGCCACCTGGTCCACCGCGCCCGGGACGTCAGCGACCAGGACGTCGCCACGCCGGATGGCATGGGCGCCGGGACCACCGAGATTCACGGCCGTCCTGCCGCCCGTCGCGCGCTCGATGGTCGCGCCGTGGACCTGCAGCTCGCGAATGCGCAGCCGCTCGCCCCCGGGCTCGCGCCGGACGAAGGCCCGCTGGGTCAGCGCCCCGCCGCGGAGCGTCCCGGTGACGACGACGCCGCGACCCTGGACGGCGAAGACCCGGTCCACGGCGAGGCGCGCAAGGTCTGTCGGCCCACGTTCCCGCGCGGCCACGCGGTCGCGCAGCACCCGCAATGCCGACACCAGCTCGGCCAGGCCGTCGCCGCTCGAGGCCGAGGCGGCGAGGACGGGCGCGCCGGCCAGGCACGTCCGGCCGAGGAGGTCGGCCACCTCGGCGCTTACCGTGTCGGTCCGCTCGCGCGGCACCAGGTCCGTCTTGGTCACGACCGCGAGCCCGGCGTCGATCCCGAGCGCGTCGAGCAGCCCGAGATGCTCGAGGGTCTGCGGGCGCGGCCCGTCGTCGGCGGCGACGACGAGCATCGCCGCATCGATCTCCCCCGCCCCGACGAGCATGTTGCCGACCAGCCGGTCGTGCCCTGGGACGTCGACGAAGTCGAGCTCCACGCCGTCGTCGAACGCCAGGTGCGCGTAGCCGACGTCGATCGTCATGCCCCGCGCGCGCTCCTCCGGCAGGCGGTCGGCATCGATGCCGGTCAGGGCGCGGAGCAGCGACGTCTTGCCATGGTCGATGTGGCCGGCGGTGCCGATGACGACCGTGGGCATGCCGAGCGGTCAGCGCCCGCTGGCGCGCGGGGGCCGCAGGACGGCGCGAATCGCGTTCGCGAGGCGCTTGTCGTCCACCGGCTCGACCGTTCGAAGGTCAAGGACGACGGCTCCGTCGGCGATCCGCGCGATCACCGCCAGCTCGCCCGCTCGCAGGGCGGCCAGGGTTCGATCGGGCGACGGCACGGCGATCGCGATCGCCCACGAGGGCAACGTCTGGCCGGGCAGCGACCCGCCGCCGACCATGGCCTCGGACGCGGTCGCCGTCGCGCGCCCATCACCGAGCTCGCCGACGATCCCCTCGACCCGCGCCAGGATCGAATCGGCCGTGGCGGCAATCTGCCGCCAGACCGGGATCTCCCGCGTCGCGAGCCCGGCGCGGTACAACCCCAGCGTCGCGGAAAGGGCCGCGAGGACGACCTTGTCCGGCCGCATCGCCCGGGCGAGCGGATCCCGGCGAAGCCTCGCGACGAGGTCCGCTCGCCCGACGACGATCCCCGCCTGCGGCCCGCCGACGAGCTTGTCGCCCGAGAACGTCACGAGGTCCGCGCCGGCGGCGATGCGCTCGCCGGGCATCGGCTCGTGGGCCAGGCCGAAGCGGCCCGTGTCGATGAGCGCCCCGGATCCCAGGTCGTCGACGACGATCGCCCCGTGCCGGTGCGCCAGGTCGGCGAGCGCCGACGGATCGGGCGACTCCACGAATCCGAGCTGGACGAAGTTCGAGGGGTGGACGCGCAGGACGACCCGCGCCTTGCCCTCGGCGAGGACCGGCTCGAAATCGGCGACCCGGGTCCGGTTCGTCGTCCCGACCTCGACGATGCGGGCGCCCGCGCGCCGGATGAGCTCGGGGATGCGGACCCCGCCGCCGATCTCGACGAGCTCGCCCCGGGAGACGGCCACGCCGCCTCGGCCGGCCAGGCCGACGGCGATCACGACCGCGGCCGCGTTGTTGTTGACGACGAGCGCGTCCTCGGCGCCGGTGAGCGCGATCACGCCCTCCTCGACGGCTCGGAACCGGCGGCCGCGCCGGCCGGTCCCGAGGTCGAGCTCCAGCAGGGACGACTCCCCGGCTGCTCGCATCGCCGCTTCGATCGCCACCGGCGGCCACGCCGCCCGCCCAAGGTTGGGGTGGAGGAGCACGCCGGTGGCGTTGATCACCGGGCGCAGCCCGGCTTCGGGCGGCGACGCTCCGGCGAAGCCCTCGAGCCGAGCAGCCGCCGCCGCCGCCAGCTCGGCGGTGGTTCGCGCGGCGGCTCCCGCGATGAGGGCTCGCCGTTCGTCGTCCACGACCGCCCGGACCGCGGCCACGACCGCCTCTCGCTCGCGGTCGCCGGCCCGCCCATCGAGCGCGCGGAGGACGGCCTCGACGCTCGGTGGCCGTGCTGCCGGGCTCACGATCGAGCTGCCTCCCTGCTGCCGGCATCCGGGGATCGTGGCGGGAGCGCATGGGAGTCGAACCCACCGCACGACGCCGAACGCCGCGCCACTCGTTTTGAAGACGAGGGAGCCCACCGGGACTCCTCCGCTCCCGTCGCCAATCCTAGGTCAACGCTAGGATCGAGCCGACCGTGACGAACCGCGAGCCCTGGTTGACCGCCTCGCCCGAGCCGATCGCGCCGTTCGTCCGCGACCGCCAGCACCGCGGCTCGGCGACGCTCGTCGACCTCGTCTGGGCCGAGGAGGATGGCCAGCCGACCGAGGCCTACCTCGTCGAGCCCGATGGCCGCGGACCACACCCCGCGATCCTGTACTTCCACTGGCTCGAGTCGCAGTCGCCGACGGGCAACCGGATCGAGTTCGTCGACGAGGCGATCGGCCTGGCCGACGACGGGGTCGCGTCGCTCCATGTCCAGGGCCGCTTCCCGTGGCGGGACCGGCCGTCCGGCCTGCCGGCCGATCGCGAGCGGGTCATCGCCCAGGTCCGCGAGCTGCGGCGGGCGCTCGACCTCCTGGCGGTGCGGCCGGACGTCGATCCATCGCGGATCGCCCTCGTGGGCCACGACTTCGGGGCGATGTACGGGGCCGCCCTCGCGGCGCGCGATCCGCGGATCAAGGCCCTCGCGATGCTCGCCGCGGTGCCGGCCTTCGCCGACTGGTTCGTGCCCTACTGGCAGGGCGTGCTCGGCGACCGATCGGAGGAGGCGTATCGGGATGGCCTGGCCGATCTCGACCCGGTCGCCGCGCTGCCACAGCTCCCGCCACGGCCCGTGCTGCTGCAGTTCGCCACGAACGACGAGTACGTCAGCCCAGACGCGGCGGCTCGCCTGACCCAGGCCGCCGGGTCGGGCCCGACGACGCGCCGCCTCGACTACGAGGCCGGCCACGACCTCGGCATCCCCCAGGCGCAGGCCGACCGCGTCGCCTGGATCCGGTCGGTCCTCGAACCCTAGGAAACCCTCGTCAGCCGGGGCCGACGGGCGGGGCGAGCGTGACGAGACGCTCCGCGTCGCGTCCATACTTGCGACGGATCGCGCGGCAGCCTGGGAGGGGCCGGCGTGGATCTCTACGCGGGCAAGTCGAGGATCGTCGGTCGGCTCGGACCGGTCGTCGAGCGGCTGGTGACGGCTGGCGTCTCGGCCGACGCGCTGACGCTCGCCGCCGTTCCGGTCGCCCTGGTCGCCGGCGTGGCGATCCTCCTGTCCACCGAGGCACCGCCCCTGCTGCTCGTCGTGCCCGTCCTCGCCGCGACTCGCCTCGTCCTGAACCTCCTCGACGGTGCCGTCGCCCGCCGAAGCGGCCGCAGCCATCCGCGCGGCGAGCTGTACAACGAGGTCGGTGACCGGGTCGCCGACGTGGCGTTCCTGGCACCGGTCGCGGCGCTGCCCGGTGCGAGCGCGCCGATCGTGTTGCTCGGCGTGCTCGTCGGCGTCCTGGCGAGCTACGTCGGGGTGGCCGCGAAGGCCGCGGGCGGCGAGCGGATCTACCGAGGCGTGCTCGCGTAGCCCGGTCGGATGGTCCTCGTCTCGGTCGCGGCCGTCGCGGCGTTCGGATGGGGCGAGGGGGCGTGGACGTGGTTCGGGCCGCTGCTGCTCGTCGGCGCGCTCCTGACGCTGGCGGAGCGGCTGGTCCTCGCGGCACGGCGCCTGCGATGAACCTCACCGACCCGGTCGACCTCGCGACCCTCGCCTCGGCCGGCATCGCGATGGTCGGGCTCGGCGCGGCCGCGGCCTTCGGTTTGCTCCGTCGCGGGCGGGTCGGCGGCGTGACGCCGACGACTGCCCTGTCGCGAGCCGGCAGCTACGCCGGGCTCGCGCTCGTGCTCGGGCTCTGCGCTCAGCTCGGCACGCCAGGGGTCGCGGGCCTCGTGCTGCTGCTGAGCTCGATCGGGCTCCTCGAGTGGTCGCGCCTGTTCGACCTACCGATCCATCACCGAATTTCGCTCCTGGGCGCGAACCTCGTGCTCGTCCTGGCGGTCGCGGTCGCCGGGGTCGACGCCGCGGACTGGCTCGTCGCGGGGATCGTGCTCGTCGGTGCCGCGTGGCCGGTCATCCGGGCCGACACCGGCCGAGCTGTCCGTGACCTGGGTGCCGCGGCGGTGGGCTTCGTCGTCGTGGCCGTGCTGCTCGTCCACGGTCTGGCCCTGGCGGCCGACCTCGATGGGCCCGGGATCGCCCTGTTCGTGGCGGTGGCGGTCGCCTGTGCCGGCGCCGACGTCGGCGCGTTCGTGGTGGGCCGCCGGTTCGGGCGTGAACCGCTGGCGCCACGCCTGTCGCCGAGCAAGACCCGGGCCGGCGTGGCCGGCAACGTGATCGGTGCGGCAATCGGGCTCGTGCCGCTCCTGCCGGCGCTCGTCCCGACGTTCGGCGTGGGCTTCGTGGCGGCGCTCGTGCCGCTCGTCGCCGCCGGGAGCGTCTGGGGTGACCTCCTGGAGTCAGCGGTGAAGCGCGAGGCGGGCGTCAAGGACGCCGGATCGTGGCTGCCGGGCTTCGGCGGCATCCTCGACCGGGTCGACTCGCTCCTGGTGACCGTCGCCCTGGCGTACTGGGCGGTTCGGATCCTGGCGGCCTGGTGAGGTGGCACGTCGATGAGCGCCGTCGAGGGCTGGCAGTTCACGAGCTGGGCCTCCCTCGGCCGGGAGCTGACCGCCCGGCTCTTCGGCCCCGCGTTCCGGTGGGTCATGCGCGGCCCGCGCGTCGAGGGCCGCGAGCACCTCGACGAGCTCGAGGAGCCAGTCATCCTCTGCCCGACCCACGCCAGCCACCTCGACGTCTCGGCCCTCCGGCTCGCGCTCGGCCCGGGCCATCGCCGGCGTCTCGCACCCGCGGCCGCAGCCGACTACTTCACGCCGTCGCGCGTCCGCTGGTTCTTCGCCGCGTGGCTCGGCGCGTTCCCCTTCGTCCGGTCGGCGAGCCCGGACTCGATCGCCGCCGCCGAGGGCCTCCTGGCTCGGGGCTGGAGCGTGCTCGTGTTCCCCGAGGGCACGCGCAGCCGCAGCGGCGAGGTCGGTGCATTCCGGCCGGGCGTCGGGCTCATCGCGAAGCGCTCCGGCCGGCAGGTGCTGCCGGCGCGGATCACGGGCACCCACGAGATCCTGCCGCCGGGGGCTCGCTGGCCCCATCGCGGCCGGGTGGAGGTGCGGTTCGGCGCCCCATTGCGGGTCGGGCCGGACGAAGGCCCGCGGGCGTTCGTGGCCCGGCTGGAGGCAGCGATCCGCGAGCTCTAGGGTTCGTCGAAAGCCTCAGCCCAGCCCGAGAAAGCGCCAGTAGAAGACGGCCCAGATGGCGAGGTACAGGACGAGCCCCGGGCCCGCGCGACGTCGGATCCGGCCCCAAGCGAGGCCGCCGACGACGGCGGCCAGGATCGCCCCCGGGCCGATTCTCGTCGTCCGATTGACGATCGCTCCCGCCAGGAGCTCGAGGGCCGATCCGTCACCTGACGCCCAGGCGATCGTGAACGCCTTGAGGGGCGTGCCGGCCCCGAAGACGACCATCGACGCCGGATCGCCATCGCGCGTCCGGTCGGCCGCATCGGCGAGCATCGGCTCGTCGATGCCCGGGACGGCCAGCACGATGCCGCGAGCGAGCGCCGGGTTCGCGGCGACCAGGCCGGACAGCAGCGCCGTCCCGAGGAGTGCGCCGACGACGAGCGAGCCGAACAGCAGGAGGACGCGACGCGGTGCCGCGACGACGAGCGGGTAGAGCAGCACGTCGGGCACGATCGGCACCACCATCGCCTCGCCAAACGCCCAGGCGCCCACGGCGATCGGGCCACCTCGACCGGCCGCCAACCGCTCGATCACACCGCCCACGTCGCCGGAGGTTCGCGACGCCGCCGCCACCCGGGCATCGTAGGCCGCTCCCCGAGCCGGCCGTACCATCCCAGCGTGGCCACGATCCTGCCCGCGCCGCGTCTCACCGAGCTGACCGAGTGCGGCGGCTGCGCGGCGAAGCTCGGCGCCGACGTCCTGGCCGAGGCGCTCGCGGGGCTCGTCGGCGCGGAGGGCTCGTCCGCGACCGCCTCGCCCGACCTCATCGCCGGGCTCGACCCACCCGACGACGCCGCAGTCCACCTCGTTGCGCCCGACCTTGCGGTCATCGGCACCCTCGACTTCTTCCCACCGATCGTCGACGACCCGCGAACGTACGGCGAGATCGCCGCGGCGAACGCGCTGTCGGACGTGTTCGCCATGGGCGGCCGCGTGCTCTTCGCGATGTCCGTCGCGGCGATCCCCGAGGACCTGCCGATCGCGGCGTTCCGGGCAATCCTCGACGGCGCGGCCTCGACGGTCCGCGACGCCGGCGGGATCCTCGCCGGCGGCCACACGATCCGTGACCCCGAGCCGCAGTACGGCCGGGCGGTCGTCGGCGTCGCCCACCCCGACCGCCTGCTTCGGAAGGGTGGCGCGCGACCCGGCGATCGGCTGCTGCTGACGAAGCCGCTCGGGACCGGACTGCTCGTCAGCGGACGACGGCAGGGCCGGACGACCGACGACGAGCTGGCCAGGGCCGTCGATTCGATGCGCCGACTGAGCCGGGCCGCGGCCGAGGCACTCGCCGACGCCGGGGTGCGGGGCGCGACGGATGTCACGGGTTTCGGGCTCCTGGGCCACGGGCTGGAGATGGCCCGTGCCTCGGGCGCCCGCCTGGTCTTCAGGGCCGCTGCCCTGCCGGCACTCGAGGGCGCCCTCGACCTCGCCCGCGGCGGCGTCGAGACCGGCGGCGCCGCCCATAACCGCCGCTTCACGGCGCCATCGCTTGAGATCGGCGAGGGCGTCCCGGCCGAGCTGGTGACCCTCGCCCACGACCCGCAGACATCCGGCGGCCTCCTCGTGGCGATCCCCGAGGAGCTCCTCGACCGAGTGGAGCGGGGCTTCAGCGCCTCGGGCGTGGCCGCCTGGCAGGTCGGACGCGTCGAGCCGGGACCTCCCGGCGTGCGGCTCGAATGACGTACCCGCGAGCGAGGCGCCGGCCGTGTTGTCATCTGGCACTGGGAGTACCGGTATCCACGGATTGGCAGCGGTCGAAGGGGCTGCCACGCACGGCGGCTCGGTCATGCGGCACCGGTGTTGCCGTTAGGTCGCGGATCGGTGGATACCGCGACTGCCGGTAGCAGGTGACGGGAGAAGTGATGAGGGATCGCGGGCTCCGCCTGCCTGTCCACGCGCTCGGGGTCGGCGTCGGCAGCCTGGCGCTGGGCGACGTCGCCCGACGCAGGCCGCCTGCCCGCCCGTCATCGCGTCATGAGAACCGATGGCCCGCACGAAGCTGACCGTCGGGCAAACCCTGGCGCAGCTGGCAGCGGCGCCGCGGCAGATCCGCGAACTCACGGCCGAGCTGCCAGCGGAGCGGCTGCGAGCGTCGCCCGCGCCCGGTGAATGGTCGGCCAACGAGATCCTCGCCCATCTCCGCGCCTGCGCCGACGTTCGCGGCGGGGCCCTGCTGCGCATCCTCACGGAGGACCAACCGACGATCCGGGCGGTCAACCCGCGAACCTACCTGCCGACGACCGGTTACCTCGATCTCGAGTTCGAGCCCTCCTTCGATGCCTTCGCCCGACAGCGGGGCGAGCTGCTGCGGGTGCTCGAGGGCCTGAGAGCCGCCCAGTGGTCGCGGGCGGCAAGGATCGTCGGGGCGGGCCGACCGATCGAGTGGTCGGTCCAGTACTACGCGGAGTGGATCGCGATCCACGAACGGCCACACCTCAAGCAGATCGCGCAGGTCGCAAAGGCCGTAACGCCCCGGCGGGACCCCGCCGGGGCGTAGCTCGGTCCTCGCGCCGGTCGCGGTCAGTCGCCCGGCTGGAACGCGTACCCGATCTCGTCGACCAGGACGTGCGTCCGCTCGATGATCGTCGCCCGGACCTGCCAGCCCTCGCGGGCACCGTAGCCGTGGCCGACGAACTGGCCCGCCCAGATGTCGGTGGCCGCCGGGTTGAATGGATCGGCGCTCGTCCAGTGGGCCGTCCAGCTCGTCTCATAGCCGCCGTCGACGGCGAGGAGCTCGCTCAGGCCGGTACCCCAGAGGGAGCCCGTCATCGTGGCGAAGTCGATGTTCAGGTTGACGGTGACGGTCAGCGTCCCGGCGCACTCGCTGTCGCCGAGGACCTCGTACATATAGACCGCGTCGCGAATGTGCAGGGTCGTGCCATCGAGCCACAGCTTGCCCCCGACGTCGGACACGTAGTGCTCGTGGCACGTGAAGGCCTGCCTGGTCGTTCCCGCGGAGACCGGCGCAGCAAGCGCCAGGGCCAGGGCCGTAACGACCAGGACCGGCAGGATCCGCCTCATGGTCCCGATACCTCCAGCTTTCGCGCGGTCCGTCCGCGCGCTCTAGCCGGCCCATCGGGACGCCCACGCCGGCATCACCCAGATGAGCGGCGATCACTGGCGATTCCTTCAATCCAGCCAGTTGACGGGCGTCGGCAAAGCCGGAAGATGTCATGGCTTGTCGAAGGTCGGAACGGAGAGTATGCTGCACAAGCTATGTACACCATCAAGCAGGCGGCCGCGCGTGCCGGGGTCAGCGTGCCCGTCATGCGAGCCTGGGAACGTCGCTACGGGATCGTCCTGCCGGCCCGCACCGCGTCGGGCTATCGCCTCTACGACGAATCCGCGATCGAGCGCGTCAGGGCGATGCGGACGCTCGTCGGTGCCGGCTGGCAGCCGAGTCAGGCCGCGGCCGAGATCATCGAGCATGGCCCCGAGGCGGCCGCCGCCGTGGCTCCCACGGGGGCGACCGAGGTGGAGGTCGGCGGGGCCGCCGCCGACGGCGCGCCGGCGACAGCCTTCATCGAGGCGTTCACGAGGCGGTTCGTCGACGCTGCCGCGGCGCTCGACGAGCGGGCCGTCGGCGGGCTGCTCGACGAGACCGTCGCCCGTGGCTCGTTCGAGGCCGTCGCATCGAACCTCCTTTTCCCGGCGCTCCATGCGCTCGGCCAAGCCTGGGCCGACGGACGGGTCAGCGTGGCCGGCGAGCACATGGCGAGCCACGCCGTGCTCCGGCGGATGGCCGCGGCGCTCGAGGCCACGGGCCACCGCCCCGAGGCGCCCGGCACGGTCCTCGTCGGGCTGCCGCCTGGCAGCCGCCACGAACTCGGTGCGCTCGCGTTCTCGATCGCGGTCCGTCGGGCAGGACTGCCGGTGACGTATCTCGGGGCAGACCTGCCGCTCGTGGATTGGGTCGCCTCGGCCGGTGCCGCAGCGGCCGTCGTCGTCGGGGCGGTCACGCCGAGCGACGTCCCGGCGGCAGCCGCGGTGGTGCGGGCGCTTCGCGACGCGCATCCCGACCTGCTGATCGCGATCGGGGGGCGCTCGGCGGCCCAGGCGGACGGCGCCATCCTCCTCCCCCCGGACCTGGACGAGGCGGTGCAGGTGCTCCAGGTCGCGCTCGCGGGGAATGCCTGAGCGCCTTCGGGCAGGGCTCGATCAGCGGCGCGAACCGGGCACGCGCGCCCGCGCCTCCGCCGTGAGCGCCTCGTAGACCCAATCGCGCTCCTCGCGCGTGGAGAACGTCATCGTGAGGTCCTCGGCGGGCACCCTGACCCGCAGCGCCGGCGATGCGCCGCGGACCCGGCGGAGCATCCCGACCTCGACGCTCGTGTAGGCCGAGTGCACGGGCACCGCCATCGGTGCGGCGCCGGCTGCTTCGAGCACCACCGGCGCCGGGCCGCCCAACCCGACGCGGAGCGTGGCCGGGGCGGCCGGTTCAGACGCTGGAGCCGACTCGCGGATGACCCCGACCCGAAGCGAGCCGCGGACGAGGCGCGTCCGGCCCGGCGACTCGCGGGTGAACACCGGGTAGGCGGAGCCGCGGGCCGCGAGGAGGAGGATGCCGGCGGCGGCGAGCAGCGCCGCGGCCCAGGGCGGCGGCAGCTCGGTAGCGAGCGACGAGTCGGCGTCAAGCCTGGCCGACCACGCGTAGCCGGGCGGAACGGGCTCGCGACCGCCCTCGATGCGGCCCGAGACGGTGATCCGGCCCTCCTCGAGCGGTCGCTGGCTGTGGACGAGGAGGTAGGCGTTCGGGGCGTCGGGATGGGTGAGCCGGTAGATGGACGTCCCGGGCTCGGTCAGGCCGGTGTCGACGATGTCACCAGTCACGATGATCCAGCTCTGGAGCCTCGGCAGCTTGCCGCCGGCGAGGTCCGCGAGGCTGATCCGCTCGGGCGACGGCTGGCCCATCCAGATGAGCAGCGCCACGGCGCCCGAGAGGACGAGCAGACCCGCGAGCCACGGCACGATCCGCCCGAGCGCCGCGGCGCCCGGCACGTGCCTGAGCCACTCGATCAGGGCGGCGAGAGCGACCTGCGGCAGCCGGACGATCGAGATCACAGCGTGCTATCTATCACGAAGGCCGGCCGGCCGCCGCCGATCACGCCGCGGACGCCTCCCAGGACGAAGGATCGATGTCGGACCAGCCACGCCTCGAGTGGGACGCCGGCACGGCGAGGCTGCCGGGCGGGCGTTCATCCGATCCGTCGCGGCTCGCCTGCCCGACGCGGAGATCCACTACGTCCGGCTGAACATCGAGGCACGTCGCGCCGGCTGACACTGCCATCGCCAGCGGTTGTCCCTGGCCGCCGGCTGGGCCATCCTTGCCGGGTGCCGCTGTACATGGACCGTCACGACCTGTCCAACGCGGATGCCGCAGAGATCGCATCCGCCCACATCAAGGACCTCTCGCTCCAGGCCAAGTTCGGCATCCAGTTCCTGAACTACTGGTTCGACTACGAGCGCCAGCATGCCTTCTGCATGGTTCGGGGACCGAACCGCGATGCCGTCGAGGCCGTCCACCGAGCGGCCCATGGGATGATCCCGAACCAGGTGATCGAGGTCGACGGCTCGGCGCTCGAGCGGTTCATGGGCGGTTTCACGGAGCATCCGGCCGGCGAGCCATACGTCGAAACCGCCTTCCGGACCATCCTCTTCACCGACATCGAAGGCTCGACCGCCATGACTCAGCGGCTCGGCGACGCGCGGGCCATGGAGCTGGTGCGACGCCATGACGAGATCGTGACGGAGTCGATCGGGCGGCATGGTGGATCGGTGGTGAAGCACACCGGCGACGGGGTGATGGCCTCGTTCGCCTCGGTCGTCGGCGCGCTCCGCAGCGCGGTCGAGATCCAGGGGCGCTTCCAGGAATCGACCGCCGACGAAGATGCGGCGCCGAGGCTCCGCGTCCGAATCGGTGTGGCGGCCGGGGAACCGGTGACGGAGCGGGACGACCTGTTCGGCGCCGCCGTCCAACTGGCCGCGCGACTGTGCGCCAGGGCGCGGCCCGGGACGGTCCTCGTGTCCAGCGGCGTCAGTGATCTCGCCCTCGGCAAGGGCTTCGAGTTCCGACGTCGGCCGGCGGTCCGGCTCAAAGGCTTCCCCCTGCCGGTGTCGACGTTCGAGCTGGATTGGGTCGCCGCGGAGACAGAGGCCGGCGGCTCATAGGGACCGGCTCGCCGTCCCGTGATCGCTCCGTCCTGATGCCGTTCGATCCGCGGCCCGCGCACCCAGCGCCCGACGGATGCGGCGGGTTCGGTACGGCTGGCACGGCCGACACGCGGCGTACACTCGCCGGACCGGCCACGGTGGCCGGCGACGAACGGCGCCACCGACGTGGCGCGAGCGCGAGGCATCGGCGTTGCCGAAGCAGTACGTTCGCCTGACCCAGCCCCTCGTGCGCGACACGAAGGGTGGCGAGCTCCGTCCCGCTTCCTGGGACGAGGCGCTCGACCGGACCGTCGCGGGCTTCCGGGCCGCGATTGCCTCCCGACCGGGGGCGACCGACGGCACGGGCCCAATCGGGATCTTCAGCTGCTCCAAGGCGACCAACGAGGTCAACTACGCGGCCCAGAAGCTCTCCCGGGTGGTCCTGGGCAGCAACAACATCGACAGCTGCAACCGCACCTGACACGCGCCGTCTGTCGCCGGTCTGGCGACCGTCTTCGGCGCTGGTGGCGGAACCAGCTCATATCGTGAGGTCGAAGAGACCGATCTGATCGTCCTCTGGGGCTCGAATGCCCGCGAGACGCATCCGATCTTCTTCCACCACCTCCTGCGCGGCCTCCGCAACGGCGCACGCCTGTACGCCGTCGACCCGCGCCGGACGAGCTCTGCGGAGTGGGCCGACGTCTGGCTCGGCCTCGACGTCGGGTCGGATATCGCG
>JBQGDI010000103.1:0-18963 GCA_052038965.1 Candidatus Limnocylindrales bacterium
GACGGGCCAGGAACCCGAACATCCCGATCGCGAAGAGCAGCGTGGCCAGGACGAGGTACGAGTCGAGCGACTGGGAGCCGCCCGTGAACAGCGTGATCAGCCCCAGCCCGATCGCGAACGCCACGAACAGGACGGAGCCGACGATGACCCGGATCACAGGCTGTCCTCGGAGCCGCGCTCACGCTTCGCGACGTACACGCCGCCGATGACCGCGGCGAGCAGCAGGACCCCGACGATCTCGAACGGCAGGACCCAGTCGGCGAAGAGGATCCGGGCGAGCTGGTCCGTGGCGATGTGGAGATGCTCGGCCAGCTCGCCCCAGTCCGTGGCGAGGATCGCCAGGATGCCGACGAGGGCCAGGAGCACGGATGCGATGGCGGCCGGGACGGCCTGGGTCTGGAAGACGAGCTGGGCCGACCCGACCTTGTCCTGGGTCAGCATGATCGCGAACAGGATCAGGACGCTGATCGCCCCGATGTACACGATGACCTGGGCGGCCGCGACCATCGGTGCGCCGAGGATGACGTAGATCCCGGCGAGCGCCAGGAAGCAGACGATCATCGCCAGGCCGCAGCGGATGATGTCGCGCATCGTCACGACCGCCAGGCCCGCAACGAGCATCAGCAGCGCGAGCGAGGCGAGCAGCGCGTCGTCGCCGGTCCCGCCGAGGAGCACGTAGACCAGGACGGCCGGGGTGGCGATCAGTCCGACCGCCACGAACCCGGCGATGACGTACAGCCAGGCGCGCATCGGCTACTTCAGGTGGGCGTGCGGGTGGGTCCCGCCCAGGCCGAGCCGGGGTGGCTCGAACGGCGCCTCGTTCGGGCGGGCAGCCAGCGTCCCGTCGCCGTCGCCGTCCCGTGCCAGCGACGGCGGGAGCACCGGCAGGAGCCGGCTTCGGTCGACGTAGCGCCCCTCGGCCATCGCTCGCTGGAGCCAGTCGCGCTCCTTGCGGACATAGGTCATCTCGGTCTCGCGGTCGACCTGGGCGAGGGCGATGAGGTCGATCATCGGCTCGGCCCGGCTGGCGTGCGTCAGCTCGAACTCGCCGCCGTCGCGGAGGGCGTCGTACGGACAGGCATCGACGCAGATGCCGCACAGGATGCAGCGGCTCTCGTCGACCTCGTACTTCTGGAGGACCCGCGGCTTCGGCATCAGGGCGCCGGTCGGGCAGGTCTCGGCGCAGCGGCCGCACGACACGCACGGCGTGTCGTTGAGGCTCATGTCCAGCGGTGTCGTGACGAGCGTGTCGAAGCCGATCCGCATGAAGTCGTAGCAGGCCGCGCCGACGATCTCGGCGCAGACGTTCGCGCAGCGGCCGCAGTCGATGCAGCGCGCCGGCTCGCGAAGGATGAAGGCGTGCGAATCGTCGCGGACGTAGTCGTGGTTGACGCCGGTGAAGCGGTTCTCGGTCACGCTCCGGTAGCCGGCGCCCTGGTGATGCTGCGGCTCCAGCGTCCTGAGGGTCGTGCCGTACTCGATCCCGAGGCGCCGGAGGTCGCAGTAGCCGATCGCCTCGCAGGTGCACTGGAGGCAGCGGGTCGACTCGGCGACGATCTCCTCGCGCGAGTACGGGACCTCGTACTCGACGTAGTTGTCGTTGCGCTGGTCGGCCTCGAGCGCCTTCATCCGGTAGCGCGGCTCCTTGACCTCGGCCGTGAACGGCACAATCGAGAGGAATTCCGGCTGCGGCTCGGCGAGGGTCTGGCGAGTCTTGATCCCGGCGAGATCGCGGCCCTTCAGGTAGGCGTCGACGGCGTAGGCGGCCCGGCGACCCTCGGCGATCGCCTGGACGACGGTCGAGGCGCCGATCCGGACGTCGCCGGTCGCGAAGACGCCGGGCCGGCCGGTCTCGAAGGTCACCGCGTCGGCCTGGAGGCGGCGGTTCTTGGTCGCCGTGACGCCGCCCGAGCCGGGGCCGATCCAGTCGAGCTCCGGGCCCTGGCCGATCGCCAGCAGCACGCGATCGCAGGGCACGACGAACTCCGTGCCAGGCGCGGGCTCCGGCCGGCGGCGGCCGGACGCGTCGGGCTCGCCGAGCTGCATCCGGATGAACTCGACGCCGGTGACGCCGCCGTTGTCATCGGTGATGACGCGCGTCGGTCCGGCCTGGAAGATCGCCGTCACGCCCTCCTCGATCGCCTCGTGGACCTCGTTCGCGGCGGGCATGTCCTTCATGTCTCGGCGGTAGACGAGCGTGACCTCCTTGGCGCCCTGCCGGACCGAGGTCCGCGAGCAGTCCATCGAGGTGAACCCGCCGCCGATGACGACGACCCGCTTGCCGGCGTGGTCGGGGTAGGGCAGGCCGAGGGTTGCCGTCCGCAGGTACTCGAGGCCGTCGAGCACCTCGGCGGCGTCCTCGCCCGGGATTCCGAGCTTGTTCGTGTCGTAGCAGCCGATGGCGATGACGACCGAGTCGTAGCCCTGGAACTGGAGGTCGTCGAGCGTGAAGTCGCGCCCGAGGCCCTGGTTGCAGACGAGCTTCCCGCCAAGGCGGGTGACGCTCTCGTACTCGGCCTCGAGGACCTCGACCTTGGGCAGCCGGTACTGGGGGATGCCGTAGCGAAGCATCCCGCCGGGCGCCGGGTCGCGCTCGAGGACGGTCACGTCGTGGCCGTTGATGAGCAGGTAGTAGGCGGCGGCCATGCCGGTCGGGCCCGATCCGATGACCGCGACGCGGCGGCCGGTCGCCGGCTGGCGCTCGAACGGCAGCGGCGGGTCGATGTCGTCGTCGAGCATCGCCTTGATGACCATGTCGCCGGCGTAGCGGTGGCTGTCGCGGATCGCGATCGCCTCGTCGACCTCGTCGCGCCGGCAGTGCTCCTCGCACGGCGCCGGGCACACCCGACCCAGGACCGACGGGAACGGGATCGTGCGCTTGAACGTCCGGGCCGACTCCCGGAAGTTGCCCTCGGCGTTCTGCTTCAGGAAGCCCGGGATGTCGATGTGGCTCGGGCACTTGAACTGGCACGGCGGCAGGCAGTAGGCGTTGTGGTCGCTGAAGATCAGCTCGAGGTTGGTTCGTCGCAGGCGCCGGACCTCCTCGGTCTGGGTCTGGACCTTCATGCCCGCCTCGGCCTCGCGAGAGCAGCTGATCGGCGGGTGGTCCTCGCCCTCGACCTCGACGACGCACATCCGGCAGGCCCCGAAGCCCGGCAGCTTCGGCTCGTAGCACAGCGTCGGGATCTCGATCCCGTTGTCGCGACAGACCTCGAGGATCGTCTGGCCCTCGAAGCCCTCGACGATGCGGCCGTCGACCTCGATCCGGATGGCTGGCGTGGCGATCGGCCGCTGCGGGGCCTGGGTCGTGAGGAGGCGCTCGGCGTGCGAATCCTCGACCGGATCGGCCGTCGACAGGCGGGCCGGGACGTCCGGCCGGCTCTCCGGGTAGTGGCTCCGGTCGCGGCCGGTTCCGCGCCGCGCGTCGCCCGACCCGGCGTCGCCCGACCGCGCGGGCACCGCCTCGGGATGCTCCGCGATCTCGGCGTCGGGGCGCGTGATCAAGTCGGTCATGCCTGGGCCCTGGTCTGTCGGGCGGCTGGCGTCACGGGCCGACCGGCTGGGGCGGCCGCGGCCTGGGCGACGGGGCGGCACACGCCGGCGGGGCATTCACCCCGCTCGAGGTGGGCGTCGACCTCGGCTCGGAAGTATCGTAGCCCGCTCATGAGCGGCAGGGTCGCGAGCCGCTCGTGGTCGCACAGCGCGGATCCGACGACGTCGGCCGAGAGGTCGGCCAGCAGTCCCAGGTCGCCCGCGCGGCTCGTGCCGAGCGTCAGGCGCTCGCCGATCTCGGAGATCCGGCGCAGCCCGATCCGGCACGGGATCGTCTTGCCGCAGGCCTCGTCGGCGCAGTAGCGGGTGAGGACCCGGGCCAGGTCGACGACGCAGGCCCGGTCGTCGGCGACGATGACCGACCCGGAGCCGACATGGGCCCCGACGGCGCGCAGCGGTTCGAAGCTGTAGGCCGTGTCGAGCAGGGTCGCCGGCAGGATGCCACCGGCCGGCCCGCCCACGACGACGGCCTTGATCTTCCGGCTCGCACCTCGCCCCGCGCCGACGAGCCCGGCGATCTCGCGAAGGCTGGTCCCGAGGGGGACCTCGGCGACGCCGGCCCCGTCCGGCCCGCGGACCTCGACGAGGATCGTGCCCGGCGCCTCGGGATCGCCGATCGCCCGGAAGGCGGCCGCGCCGTGGCGCAGGATGTACGGCACGGCGGCGAGGGTCTGGACGTTCTGGACGACCGTCGGCATGCCGTGCAGGCCGCGCGTCGCTGGATGGGGCGGTCGCTGCTCCGGCTGGCCGCGGCGGCTCTCGAGGGCCTTCAGGAGGACGGTCTCCTCGCCGAGCATGTACGCGCCCTGGATCGGCCGGACGGCGACCTCGATCCGCCGGCCGCTATCGAGCGCGTCGTCGCCGATGAGGCCGGCCTCGATGGCCGCCATGATCGCGGCCTCGAGGCGGCGGATCGCCTCGGTCGCCGTGACCCGGACGGCGATGAGCGCCTCCTCGGCGCCGATCGCGAAGGCGGCGATGGCGGCTCCCTCGATGACGGCGTAGGGGTCCATCTCGAGGAGCGTCCGGTCGGTCGTGGCGGCCGGGTCGGCGCCGTAGCCGTTGGCCACGACGAAGCGCGACCGGGCCGGGGTGGTTGCCGCCGCTCGCCACTTCTCGGCCGCCAGGTGGCCGGCCCCGCCGCGCCCGCGGAGGCGCGAGGCTTCCAGCTCGGCGATCGGGGCGGCTGGCCCCAGCTCCCGGACGGCGCGCGTGAGGCCACCGAAGGCGCCGGCCCGGACGGCGGCGGCAAGATCGGTTGCATCGGGGGCGCCGCGCCGGCTGAAGAGGATCGCAGGCCAGCCCGACGGAGCCTGGAGGATCTCGGTCACGCGTCGCTCCGCCGCTTGGCGGGGGCCCGGGACTCGGGTGGCCGGGGGGACGGCGAGCCGCCGGCGAGCGACGCGCCGAGAGCCGCGAGGTAGGCATCCTCGGACGGCCGGCGGTCGGCCATGGCCAAGGCCTGGTCGGCCGCGGCCGGCGGCTCGAAGCGCAGGTGCCGGTAGTACGAGGCGGTGCCGTAGAGCATCGCGTACCACGCGCCGGTCGTCTCGCTGATCCGCTTCAGGGCCGCGACCGGCAGGTGGCCATACGCGGCCTGGACACCCTCGAGGATCGCGAGCATGTGCCTGGGGTCGTGGTCGTGCTCGGCGAGGATCTGGTCGACGGTCGCCAGGTCGAACGTCGCGAAGGGCTCGAAAGCCGGATCCGGCACGACCCGGCCGGACCGCCGCACGGCCGACTCCTCGCGCCGCTCGCCGTACGTCTCGGGCGGACCCCAATGGACGTGGAACCGGCCCTTCGTGTCCAACCCGCCCATGTCGATGCACTCGATCGGGCAGGCCTGGGCGCACTGGAAGCAGGTCTCGCACTTCAGCAGGCCGTTCTCGTCCCACAGCAGCTGGAGGCGGCCCCGGAAGCGCACGGAGACGTCCGGCTTCTGCTCCGGGTACTTGATCGTCGCCTTCGGCGCGAAGAACCGGCGCAGCGTCAGGGCCATGCCCTTGGCGATCCCGAGGCCCGGCACGACCTGCGACAGGAAGCTCATGCCGCGGTCCCCCGCATGAGGTCGATGACGATGACCGCCGTCGCGGTCACGAACAGGTTCAGGAGCGAGACGGGGAGCAGCCACTTCCAGGCGAAGCCCATCAGCTGGTCCATCCGGATCCGCGGCAGGGTGCCGCGCATCCAGACGAACAGGAAGATGAGCGCGAACGTCTTGCCGACGAACCAGAACAGCCCGGCGACCCAGTCGAAGCTCACGTACGCCCACAGGAACACCAGCCCGCCGGCGAGGACGTTGAACAGGACGAAGCCCACGATCAGGGCGACCCACCAGCGCGTCCGGCTGCGGAGGAGGTAGATCGGCGCGGCGAGCAGCAGCGTGCCGATCAGCGGCGCGAGGCCGACGACGAACAGCAGTCCCAGGCCGAGCGATCCGGGGTCGATGTCGATCTGGAAATGGGGGACCGGGAACGGCGCGTTCCAGCCGCCGAGGAACAGCACCGTCGTGATCGCCGAGATGATGAACACGTTGACGTACTCGGCGAAGAAGAAGAACGCGAAGCGCATGCCCGAGTACTCGGTCGCGAAGCCGGCGACGATCTCCTGGTCGGCCTCGGTCATGTCGAACGGCGTGCGGTTCGCCTCGGCCGTCGCGGCCAGGAAGAAGATCAGCAGGCCGAGCGGCTGGCGGAACGCGAACCAGTCGGTGAACCAGCCCGACGCCCCCTGTTGCAGGACGATCTGGTTGAGGCTCATCGTGCCGGCGAGGATGACCAGGCCGACGACCGACAGCGTCAGCGGGATCTCGTAGCTGACGATCTGGGCCGCGGAGCGGAGGCCGCCGAGCAGCGAGTACTTGTTGTAGCTCGCCCAGCCGCCCATCAGGAGGCCCACGACGGTCATCCCACCGACCGCGAAGAAGTACAGCAGGGCGAGGTTGAAGTCCTGGCCGTAGAGGCCCGGTGCGAATGGCAGGACGAGCGCCGCGAGCGCCGCGGTCGAGAACACCACCACGGGCGCCCAGGTGAAGACGATCGCGTCGGCCCGATTCGGGATGAAGTCCTCCTTGAGCAGGAACTTCAGGCCGTGGACGACGGAGAACAGGGTCCCCCACGGCCCGACTCGCTCGGGGCCGATCCGGAGGTTCATCAGGGCGATGACCTTCATCTCCATGTAGATCACGATGAACGCGATCGGGATGAAGATCACCAGCAGGATCGTCGCCGCGACGACGAAGCGGACGATGTCGAGGTTGGCGAGGACGAGGTCCCACAGGAACGGGCCGAACAGGACGAGGGTCACGACCAGCCCGACCGAGAGGATCGCGAGGACCGGGATGAGGACGAACAGGGCCTTCCCGGGCAGGGTCAGCCGATCCCACGTCCGCGCCAGCGCGGTCACTTGTCGACGCCGCCCATCACCGGGTCCAGGGACGCGAAGATCACCATCATGTCGGCGAGCAGGTTGCCCCGCAGGAGGGGCGCCATCGCGCCCAGGTGGACGAAGCTCGGGTCGTGGATCTTGAGCCGGAACGGCTGGTCGGTGCCGTCACTGATGGCGTAGACGCCGTACAGGCCGCGTGGTCCCTCGACCGACGCCCAGGCCCGCCCGGGTCGGGGCCGGAGGAGCCGTGGCAGCTTGGCCATGATCGGCCCGTCGGGCATCTTCTCGAGGCACTGGTCGATGATCCGGATGCTCTGCTTGATCTCCTCGGCCCGGAGGAGATACCGGGCCAGGGAATCGCCCTCGGTCCGGGTCGGCACGTCGAACTCGAGCTCCGGGTAGACGGAGTACGGATGCGCACGCCGGATGTCGAACGGGATCCCGGTGGCGCGGAGGTTCGGCCCGGTCACGCAGTAGCGCAGGGCCGCCGCCGAGTCCATCGTGCCCATGCCACTGGCGCGCCGGACGAAGATCTCGTTCTCGTTCAGCAGCCCGATGTTGGCCTCGATCTGGGTGCCCGCGCGGCTCATCCAGTCGCCGAGGCGGCTCATGAACTCGTGGTTGAGGTCGCCGTTGACGCCGCCGATCCGGAAGTAGTTGAAGAGCATCCGCTGGCCGGTCAGCGCGGCCAGCATCTCGACGATCTCGTCGCGCTCGATGAACGAGTACAGAATGGGCGTCAGCCCGCCAAGATCGAGCGCCTGCCAGCCCAGGAACAGGGCGTGGCTGGCGATTCGGTTGAGCTCGCCGGACAGCACCCGGATGTACTCGGCCCGGCGCGGCACCTCGACGTCGAGGAGCTTCTCGTAGGCCATCACCGGCGTCCATTCGCAGAACAGTGAGCTGATGTACTCGAGCGGGTCGACCTGGCTGATCGTCTGGTGGTAGTCGGCGTTCTCGCACAGCTTCTCGACGCCGCGGTGCAGGTACCCGAGGACGGGATCAAGGTCGACGACGCGCTCGCCCTCGAGCTTCAGGACGGCTCGGAAGACTCCGTGGGTCGACGGGTGCTGCGGCCCGACGTTGAGCAAGAGTTCGCCGTCGCCGAGGGCGTAGAACTCGGCCTCGCGCTCGGTGCGTGGTGGGTACGGCGGGATCGGCTCGAAGTTGTCGTACTCGTCATCGACCAGGATCCGTGGGTCGTCGGCCGACGGATGCGTCCCGGCGGGGTAGGTCCTGGGCTCGGTCTCGGCCGTCACGAGCGCACCTCGCGCATGACCCCGGCCGGGGCGTCGGCGGGGCTGTGGGTCCGCTCGACGTGCCTGACCCCCGCGCCCGGGGAGCGGGCGGCGTCGTCCGGCAGGTAGAAGTCCTTGCGGAGCGGGAAGCTCGTGTAGTCCGGCGGCATGTAGATCCGCCGCAGGTCGCGATTGCCCTCGAACACGATTCCGAACATGTCGTACGTCTCGCGTTCCATCCACTCCGCCCCGGGCCACAGGAACGTGACGGACGGCACTCGCGGATCCTCTCGCGGCAGGCCCTCGACGATGACCCGCAGCCAGTCGCGCGTGGTGGCGCTCCAGAGGTGGTAGACGGCCTGCATCTCGCGGCCCGTGTCGACCCCGGCGAGGTCCGCCAGGGTCGTGAAGTCGAAGGCCGGCTCGTCGTGGATGGCGCGCATGACGTCCACCAGCTCGCCCGGCCCGATCCGGATCTCGGTCTCGTCGTGGCGCTGTCGCACGGGCCCGCGAAGGGCGGGCTCGAAGCGTGATTCGAGGCGCTTCCTGAGTGCGCGGTCCATGGTCAGACGCCGCTCGGGACGGTCGGGCCGACGGCCCGCTCCGGCCAGTGTCCGCGACGGTCCTTGATGAGCTGCTGGAGCTTCATCATCCCGAAGATCAGGCCTTCCGGCCGGGGTGGGCAGCCGGGCACGTAGATGTCGACCGGCATCACCCGGTCGATGCCCTCGACGGTGCTGTACGAGCGCTTGTAGCGGCCACCCGAGCAGGTGCAGTCGCCCATCGCCACGCACCACTTCGGCTCCGGCATCTGCTCCCATAGCCGGACCAGCGGCCCGGCCATCTTCGTCGTCAGCGTGCCGGCCACGATCAGCACGTCGGCCTGCCGCGGCGAGGCCCGGAACGGGAAGGCGCCGAAGCGGTCGATGTCGTTCTTGGAGGTCGCGAAGGACATCATCTCGATGGCGCAGCAGGCGAGGCCGGACAAGAGCGGCCAGAGGCTGTTGGCCCGGAGGAGGTCCAGGACGATGTCGGCCGTCGTCGGGATTAACTCGAGGATGCCGGACCACCGAGCGTCGTCGCGCGCCCCGGCCCCGCTCGCGGCGAACTCCGCGAGGTGGGTGATCTCGGCCGGCCGCCCGCCGCCGTAGGCCGCCGGATCGGCCGGGGCCCAGAGGGTGTTCGGCACGACGATCGGCTCGGCGACCGCGGTCGCGCCCTGCACCGTCAGTCCCGCCGGGGCGGCGCCCGGTTGATCGGATGGCATCTGCGTCTCGTCGGACGGGCCGACGCCCAGGCCGCCCGCCACGCCCTCGCGGGGCGCATGGTCCTCGTTCATCGCCATGTCAGGACGCCCTTTCGCCAGGCATACGCCAGGCCGAACAGCAGGATGGCCACGAACACGAGCATGCTCGTGAACGCGGTCACGGGGTCGGGGAAGCTCCGGAACACGAGGGCCCAGAGGTAGATGAAGATGACCTCGATGTCGAAGGCCACGAACAGCAGGGCGTAGATGTAGAACGACAGCCCGAAGCGGCCGTGGGTGTCGCCGTAGCTGTCGATGCCCGACTCATAGGGCAGGCCCTTGTGGCCGTCACCGCGGTTCCGGTGCGAGATCAGCCACGACAGCCCGAAGGTCAGGAAGGTGAACGACCCGGCGGCGAAGGCGAACCCGATGATGTACCAGACCGCAGTCAACCGATCCTCGCTCCCGAGCGCCGACGCGGGGATGGGCGCCCGAATTGTCGTCGGCGTCCCACGGGGCGGGGACGCTTCGTTGATCGCCGGCTGTGAGACTCGTTGTCGGAGGCATTCGCGACCGACCGCTCGCACGGCCGTCGCCCGCGGCCATTCTATCGCGGGCCGCGTTCCAACCGCCCGTCCGGCGGATCGTCTCCCGGGCCGGCGGCGGACCGGCCCAGCTCGAGGACGTTGAACCCGCCGGTCGCACGGGGATCGAGCATCCGGACGACCGCCGAGCGCGCCGCCAGGTACGCCTCGAGGCTCGTCGCGGGGTTGGACTGGAGCCCGTACAGGAGGTCGCCGAGGCCCAGGTCGGCCAGCCAGCGCGCCTGGGTCGTTCGCAGCACGGGCTCCAGGCCGGCCGCGCGCGCTGCGCGCTCGACCGCCGTCAGGTCGACGTGCGCGGTCAGGTCCTGCCGGCCGATCGCGACGAACGGATCGGCGTGGACGCGATGACGGTGGTAGGCGCGGAGGGTGCTGCCGCGCGATTCGGCGTACAGCTCCTTCGCTTCATAGCCGTAGTCGATCACCAGGACGAGCCCGGCCTCGAGGGACGCCGCCACGCGACGCACCCAGGGGTCCACGGCGAGGCAGACCTCCGCCTGCTGGCCCGGCTGGAGGCGGACGCCCTCCGCAGCCAGCCGGGCCTCGAGGGCGGGGCTGGACGGCGCGCCTGCGACGAACCGGAAGCCGTCCCCATCCCGCTCCACGAGCCGCTCGAGGAGAGCGCCGTCGGATCCGCCCTCGACCGCGTGGACCGGCAACGCGTCGAGGAGCTCGTTGGCGACGATGACGCCGACGGCGGGCGCGTCGTCGTCGGGCTCGAGGAAGCCGCCCAGCCCCGCGGCCTCGAGCCGTGCGCGGAGGGCATCCAGCCGAGCCGCCGATGCCTCGATCGCCTGGTACCGGATCGCCGCGAGGAGCGCCGAGTCCGAGCGCCGGAGCCCGTCGAGGATGCCCGCCGCCAGTGCCCCGGTGCCGGCCCCGTGCTCGCGAACGACGAATCGGCCGGGTCGCCCGAGCGCCTCCCAGGTTCGCTCGAGCCGTCGGGCGACCGTCCAGCCGAAGATCGGATGGCCCTCCGGGGCGGTCAGGAAGTCGCCGCGGCGTCCCGGACCGGTCGCGCCGGCGACGTAGTAGCCTGCCTCGGCGTCGTAGAGCGCGATCTCCATGAACCGGGCGAACGTCATCGGCCCGGACCGGTCGATCTCCTCCCCGATTCGTGCCACGAGCCGCGGGTCGGACTCGGGCAGCGGCGCGTCGGGCTGCAGCTCGGTGACGCGCCGCAGGCCGACCTCGATCGGCTGGCTCGGCCCGCCGCCGTCACGCACGCCGGCCTCCCGCGCGGTGCCAGCGCAGCGCCAGCCGAAGGCCGGGTCCGATGAGGGTGTGCCCACCCATGAGCACCGGGATTCCGGCGTCGCGCGCGGCCGCGGTCAGGGCCCGCAACCACGGATCCTCGATCCGGTCGGGGAGCAGCAGGTCCGACGCGAAGCGGTCCTCGGGCCGCGGCCAGCCGTCCTCGTCCGGGCCGAGGCGGTGGGCCAGCAGGACGCGGCTATCGACGACGGCGGCGTCACCCAGCTGGGCAAGGATCTCGCCGAGGGCGCCGGGACCGCGCTCGTCGAGCGCGAGCCCGAGCAGCGATCGGGGCGGGCGCTGGCCCTCGGCAAGTCCACGCGAGCGCAATCCCCGCTCCTCGAGGATCGCCCGCGTCCGGGAGGCGGTCCGGCGCTCGAGCCAGCGCAGCGTCGAGGCGCTCGCCCGCCCGGCGACGACGAGCTCGGCCCGCGGGTCGGCAGCCACGCCATCGAGCCGCGTGAGGCGATCCCGCACGACGTTCGCCCGGGCATCCAGCGGCGCGCGCCCGAGCAGCACGACGTCGAGCGGCGAATCGATGTCGATCGCCAGGCGCCACCGGCCCCGGGCGTCGTCGACGCGATAGCCCGTCCTCTCCCGGAGCCAGCGCGGCAGGGCGTTGTCGCTCGGCAGGTCCGGGACCCCCGCCAGGACGCTCGTATCGCCGATCGCCACGACATCGGCCGAGTAGAAGCTGTTGGTCAGCGCCCGACGGTCGCCCGACGCCGCGACCGCGACGAGGTCCCCGACGAACGACCCGCGCGCGAGCGGGATGGCGCCGGAGCCGAGGACGACGAGCCCTCCGAGCGGCTCGCCAGGCACGAGCTCGCGCAGGCGCGCCCCGAACGGCCGCCGATCCGGCGCGCCCTCAAGGATCCGGACGTCAGTCGCACCGGCCGCTCGGAAGCGCCCGGTGAGCGCGTCGGCATTCGCCCGGCGCTCGTCCGCCAGCCACCGCTCGAGCTCGCCCGCCTGGGGGCTGGCGATCGGGTGCAGGATTCGGACTGCGACGGGCTGCACGCGGCGACTGTAGCCCCGCGACCATCGAGGCGATCGAGGAGCTGATGCGACGGGTTCGGGCGTACGTCGGGCTGGGCGCGAACGTCGGGAGCTCGCGGCGGACGCTGACCTCGGCCGTCCCCGCGCTCGACGGGCTGCCGGGCGTCCGCATTGCCGGCGTCTCCCGCCTCTACGAGACCACGCCCGTCGGCGTGACCGACCAGCCCGACTTCCTGAACGCCGTCGCGGCGCTCGACGTGGTCGCCCCCGACGACCCGGCGGCCGGTGCGGTGTCGCTGCTGGTCGCGCTGAAGGACATCGAGCGGTCCTTCGGACGGCAGCGACGTGGCCGCTGGGGTCCCCGTGAGCTGGACCTCGACCTGTTGCTGTACGGACGCCACCGGCTGGCCGTCGAGCGTCCGCCACGGGCCGTGCCGCGGTCCGCCGCCATCGACCCAGGCGCAGCGGTGCGCCTGCTCGAGGTCCCGCACCCGTCGATGGCGGGGCGCCTGTTCGTCCTCGCGCCCCTGGCGGACCTCGCCCCGCGGCTCGTCCCGCCGGGCTGGCACGAGACCGTCGAGACGGCTCGCCGCCGGCGGGCCATCATCGAGGGACCCGGATCCGCGAGGCCGATCGGAGCCTGGGCCGACGGCGGCTGGAACGAGTCGAGATCACCCTGAGTGGAGGACCGCGCCATGGACGATGAGTCGCTCCACCCTGAGACCCTCGCGGTGATCGCCGGGCGCCCGGCCCGTTCCCCGGGCGCGCCGCTGAATGCGCCCATCGTCCCGGCGTCCACGTTCCACCACGGCGGCGACCTCGTCTACGGCCGGGACGGGAACCCGGGCTGGGGAGCCCTCGAGGCGGCCCTCGGCGAGTTGGAGCACGGACACGGCGTGGCCTTCGCCTCCGGCCTGGCCGCGACGACGGCCGTCCTCGACGAGCTGCCCCAGGGCGCGCGGGTGATCGCCCAGCGCGCCCCGTACTACGGCGTGGCGGAGCTGCTCCGGGAGCGTGCGCGTCGCGGCCAGGTCGAGCTCGAGACGCAGGCCACCCTGACCGCCGAGGGCCTGGCCGGCATCGTCGCGGGCGCCGCGCTCGTGTGGATCGAGTCGCCGACCAACCCGATGCTCGACGTCGTCGATCTCGCGGCCGTGATCCCGGTCGCCAAGCGGGCCGGCGCACAGGTCCTCGTCGACAACACCTTCGCGACCCCGTTCGGGCAGACGCCGATCGCGCACGGCGCCGATCTCGTCCTGCACTCCGTCACGAAGCTCATCGGCGGCCACTCCGACCTGCTGCTCGGTGCCGTCGTCGCGGCCGATCCGTCGTTCGGGCAGCGCCTTCGCGAGCGGCGCTCGATGACCGGGGCGACGCCCGGCGTCCTCGAGGCTCACCTGGCGCTCCGGGGGCTGCGGACGCTGCCGGTCCGCCTTGAACGCGCGCAGGCGACGGCACGCGAGCTGGTGTCGAGGCTCGAGCGACACGCCGGCGTGCGTCGCGTTCGCTACCCGGGAGCCGGGACGATCATCTCCTTCGAGACGACGGGCTCCGGCGAGGCCGCCGAGGCGGTGTGCGAGGCGACCCGCCTGATCGTCCACGCGACGAGCCTCGGTGGGGTCGAGACGACGATGGAGCGGCGGGCGCGATACGCCTCGGAGCGAGCGGTCGGGACGCCCGAGACGCTCATCCGCCTCAGCGTCGGCCTCGAGCACGCGGAGGACCTCTGGCGGGACCTCGAGCACGCGCTCACGATCGCCCTGGCGTGACCGCTGTGGCCGCGCGCTGAGCGCACGCTAGCGGAGCAGTCGGGCTCGGATCTGCGATTCCTCCGTCGAATCGTTCCGCCGTCGCTCCACGCGGTAGGCGTGCTGCCCGGGCAGCGACGCCACGGCCTCGCGGAACTCGCGACCCTCGAACAGCAGGCCCACCCCATCGTCGCTGGCGTACCCATCCGGGAGGGCGCCGCTCCCGACCAGCGACTCGTAGCGGGGCCGGCGGAGGGATTCGCTGTCGAAGTGGGGGCAGAAGCTGCCGCGGAGGAGCTTCAGGCCGTCCTTCAGCGGCGCGAGGTCGAGGCCGAACGAATCGGTCACCGACGCCTCGAACCAGCAGTTCGCCCCGGCCGACGATCCGGCCAGGACCGTGCCGCCCTCCCAGGCCTTGCGCAGCGCGGTATCGACGCCGTGGAGCCGCCAGATCGCGAGCATGTTCGCCGTGTTGCCCCCGGTGACGTAGACGAGGTCCTGGTCGAGCAGGAAGCCCTCGACGTCCTCGACCGTCCGCCCGAACAGCTCGAGGTGGGTCGCCTCGGCGTGCTGGGCGAAGGTCGCGTAGAAGTTCGCGATGTCGCCGGCATCGTCGCCGCCCGCGGTCGGGACGAGGCAGGCGCGCGGCCGGGGCTTGCCGGTCAGGTCGAGCAGGTACCGGTGCAGCGGCCCGTCGGTGGAGCGGGCACCCAGCGACGTGCCGCCCATCGCCAGGATCCGGGGGATCGGGGCTGCCATCGGGCTACAGCCGGACGCTCGGCGGGCGCTCCCGATCGAACATGTGGACGGTGTCCACGAACCGCACGGTCTTCGTCTGGTAGGCCATGACGAGGGTGTGAGTCCGGGCGCCGCCGCCGAAGAAGCGAACGCCTTCGAGCAGGTCGCCGCCGGTCACGCCGGTCGCCGCGAAGACGAGGTGCTCGCCCGAGGCGAGGTCCTCGGTCCGGTAGATCCGGCCCTCGTCGCCGTGGCCCATCCGGGTGCCGCGCTCGCGCTCGTCGTCGCTGCGATACCGGAAGCGGGCCTGGATCTCGCCGCCGAGGCAGCGCAGCGCAGCCGCGGTGATGACCCCCTCGGGCGCGCCGCCGATGCCCATGACGGCGTGCACGCCGGTGCCCTGGACGGCACACGAGATCGCCGCCGACAGGTCACCATCGGTGATCAACTTGATCCGTGCGCCGGTCGATCGGACCTCGGCGATGAGCTCCTCGTGGCGGGGCCGGTCGAGGATGATCACGGTGATGTCCTGGATCTTCCGGCCGAGTGCCTCGGCGATCCGGGCGACGTTCCACGACGCCGGCCGGGTGATGTCGACGTGGCCCGCGGCGAGGGGTCCGACGCACAGCTTCTCGAGGTAGGTGTCGGGGGCGTGGACGAGCCCGCCCTTCTCCGATGCCGCGAGGACCGTGATCGCGTTGGCCGAGCCGGTGGCGACGAGGTTCGTGCCCTCCAGCGGGTCGACGGCGATGTCGATCTCCGGAGCGCCGTCGACGGCCGCCCCGACGCGCTCCCCGATGTAGAGCATCGGAGCCTCGTCGCGCTCGCCCTCGCCGATGACGATCGTGCCCTGCATCTCGACCTCGTCCATCGCCGCCCGCATCGCCTCCGTCGCGACCCGGTCGGCTTCGTGGCGGTCGCCGCGACCCATGAGCCGGGCCGAGGCGATCGCGGCCGCCTCGGTCACGTACGACATCTCGAGCGCGAGCAGCTTCTCCACGGCGCGACCCCCGATCTCGATCAGTGCCGGAAGTGGCGACGGCCGGTGAAGACCATCGCCAGGTGATGGCGGTCGGCGACCTCGATCGCCATCTCGTCTCGGATCGAACCGCCGGGTTGGATGATCGCCGTGATGCCGGCCTGCGCAGCCTGCTGGATGCCATCCGGGAACGGGAAGTAGGCGTCGCTGGCCATGACCGCCAGGCGGGCCTTCTCGCCGGCCCGCCGGAGGGCGATCTCGACCGAGACCTGGCGGCTCGCCTGGCCTGATCCGATGCCGACCGTGGCGGCGTTCTTGGCGAGGACGATCGCGTTCGACCGGACGTGCCGGACAGCCCGCCAGGCGAACAGCAGGTCGGTCAGCTCCTCGAGCGTCGGGCGGCGCTTGGTGACGACCTGGAGCTGGCTGCCGTCGATGCCCAGCTGGTCGAGCGTCTCCACGAGCAGGCCGCCGCCGACGCGCTTGAAGTCGAGCCGGGCGATGCCGTAGTCGCGCATCCCCTCCGTCGGATCGGGCGGCACGTGGAGGAGCTCGATGTTCGGCTTCTGGCGCAGGATCCCGAGCGCGGCGTCGTCGAATCCGGGGGCGATGACGGCCTCGTAGGAGTTCGCGGCGATGTACCGCGCGGTCACGCCGTCGAGGACCCGGTTGACGCCGACGATCGCCCCGAACGACGCCACGGGGTCGGTCTCGAGGGCCTTCCGGTAGGCCTCGACGAGCTCGTCGGCGGTCGCCAGCCCGACCGGATCGGTGTGCTTCGTGATGACGACCGTCGGCGTCGTGTAGTCGGTCGCGATCCGGTAGGCGGCATCGAGATCGAGGAGGTTGTTGAACGACGGCGTCGTGCCGTGGAGCTGCGCCGCGTCGGCGAGCGACCCGGAGCGGTGCGTCGTCTCGCGGTAGAACGCCCCGGTCTGATGTGGGTTCTCGCCATAGCGGAGCTCCTCGACCTTCTCGAGGACCATCGCCAGGCGGCTCGGGTAGGTGGTGCCGGAGAGCTGGTTCAGGTAGGCCGCGATCTCGGCGTGGTAGGCCGCGAGGGTGCCGAACGTCTCGGCCGCGAGCTTGGCCCGCAGCTCGGCGCTGACCATGCCGCGCTCGCGCAGCTCGGCGAGGACCTTCGGGTAGTGCTCGGGCGATGGCACCGCGACGACCCCGGCGGCGTTGCGGGCCGCCGCGCCGAGGAGCGCGACGCCGGCGACGTCGATCATCTCGATCGCCCGGTCGAGCCCGACGAGGCTGCGCCCGATCTCCGCGCCGAAGGGCTTCACGTTGACGACCACGAGATCGATCAGGCCGATGCCCTGGGCCTGCAGCTCCTCGAGCTGCTCGGGCTTGTCGCGGCGGGCGAGGATCCCGGCGTAGACCGCCGGGTGGAACGTCTTGACGCCGCCACCGAGGAGCTCCGGCAGGCCGGTCAGCTCCGACACGGGCCGGGCCCCGATGCCGTCCTGGGCGAGGTGGTCGCGGGTGCCGTCCGTGGCGTACAGCTCGACGTCGAGGCTCTGGAGGCCGCGCGCAAAGGCGACCAGGCCATCCCGTGTCGCCACCGACAGCAGCGCTCGCACCGCTTTCCTCCACGTTCGAGCCCGGCGATTTCACGAGGCGATTCACGCGGTCGCACCGCGGGGCCGCGACGTCCGACAGGGGCTCGGCCGGCCGGGACGTGGGCACGTGGCGGCGGGCGGTGCGACGCCGCGTGGCTTCGGCCGAGTATATCCGGGGCCGTGGCATACTCCGGCGGTGACGCTCTGGCCGTGGCAGTACTTCTTCATCTCGTTCGACGACGACTGGTTCCCCGACCTGTTCAACCCGATCTGGATCGCGGCCGCGGTCATGCTCGTCGCGGTCGTCGTCCTGTACAACTTCCGGACGCGGGCCCTGCATCGCCACCGCCTCTACACGGACATGTGGGAGTGGCTGTTCTGGACGGGCCTGATCATGTCCATCCTGCTGCTCGCGGGCGCCGTGTTCCGGTTCGACTTCATCGTGATGCTGGTGATCCTCGGGTCCGGGCTCGGCACGATGCTGTGGGTCCGGTTCCTCAAGTACCCGCCGCTGTTCGAGGCCTACGAGCACCAGCTCGCGAGACAGCGCTACCTCGCCCGCTCGCGAGGCGCCCGGCCGGAGGCGACGATCCGCGCCAAGGCGACCCCGCGCGGCAGCCGGCGTCGCCGGCGCCGCTAGCCCGACGGCGTCCCGCCGCTGCCAAGAGCTCGCTCGAGGCCCCATGGAGATCCGCCGCTTCGGCGTCGGCAATCGCCGCCCGGAGGGCCCGCCGGGCACGGTCGGCGTCCAGGGCCAGGTCATCCACGCCGACGCGCGCGGCGTGATCTCCGAGCTGGCGATCCGGGCCGGCGGTCGGATCGAGCCCCACGACAACCCGAACACGACGTGGTTCCTCGTCATCGAGGGTGGCGGGTTCGTGAGGGTCGGCGACGAAGAGCGACGGGTCGCGCCCGGCGAGGCCGTGCTCTGGCCGGCCGGGCTGGTCCACGGCGCGTGGACCACGCACGGGCCGATGCGGGCGATCGTCGTCGAGCTCGCGGGTCCGGACGATTCGCACCTTCGCGACATCCTCGAGGGGATCTCCCGGCGGCTCGCGCCGGGCGAGTCCGGAGCGGTCGCGAAGGGCGAGGGGGAGCTGGCGCCCCGGCCCCCCGACCCCGCGGACCGGCTCCGCGAGGGGGAGCCCGCCTAGCTGCGGCCCCGGGACTGGACTTTCTCGGCCCGCAGCTGCTCCAGGCTCGGGCAGGGGTCGAATTCGAAGCGCTGGCACTCGGCCTCCGTGAACCCGCGCCTCAATCGGCAATCACGCCGCCGCCAACCCGAGACCGGCCCATCCGGGCCCCGATCCCGGCGGTAGGCGGCAGTCCTCACCCCGGCTCAACCGGTCACGCCGGCCCGCATCTGCTCGAGCGTCGGGCAAGCCTCGAAGTTGAAGCGCTCGCATTCGCCTTGGGTGAACCCTCGCGTCAGAGAGTCGCGGGCAATCGCCAGGAGCTCGGCCTCGTCGACGGTCAGCAGCTGGAGGTTGCCCTGATCTCCCGTCAACACGGCAATGTGCTGCTCCGTGACGAAAGCGACGCCGTCGACCCCCTGATTCGGGAACGCGACCTCGTGCACGACAGCCCCGGTCGCGAGGTCCCAGATCCGCAGCGATCCGTCAGCCGCGCTGGTCGCCAGCCTCGTTCGCTCC
>JBQGDI010000104.1:0-8663 GCA_052038965.1 Candidatus Limnocylindrales bacterium
GTCCCGATCACCGCACAGAGGCGAAGCGCGAGGGCCGAAGACTAGTCGCAGCGGACGAGCCGCATAGGGCGCCTCCGGACTCCCCGCTCAGGTCAGATCTAAGTCTGACCACCTCGACCTATATCAGGGCCGAAAGGCTGACGAGGACGCGGCCCGCGACAGACGCCGTCCCCGGCGCTCGGCTGCCATGCTCGACCGATACACGACCTGATCCTCATCCATCCGCCGTCGGTGTTCGACTTCCGGGACCGCCGCCAATACCGCGGCCCGATCGCCAAGGTCATCCCCTCGACCGACCAGTTCGAGATGTACGCCCTCGGCCTGACGAGCATCGCCGCCTACCTGGCGGACAACGGCTACCGGGTCCGGATCGTCAACCTCGGCCGGCGGATGGTCGCCGAGCCCGGCTACGATCCGGTCGCGCACCTCCGGCGGCTTCGGGCCAGGGTCTTTGGCATCTCGCTCCACTGGCTGCCGCATGCCCACGGGGCGCTGGCCGTGGCCCGGCTGCTGAAGTCCATGCACCCGGACGCGCTGGTCCTCCTGGGCGGGACGTCGGCCACGTACTACCACGAGGAGCTGATCGCCGATCCGGCGGTCGATCTCGTTCTGCGCGGCGACTCCACGGAGGAGCCCTGCCGCCGGCTCCTGTCGGCGCTCCGGCGGCGACAGTCGCTGGGCGACGTGCCGAACCTCACCTGGAAGCGAGCCGACGGGTCGGCCGTGATCAATCCCCTGGCGTTCGTCCCGCGCGACATCGACGCCGTCGATCTGCCCGCCTATCGACACGTCATCCGGGAGGCCGTCCTCCACGGCCGCCTGCACGACGTCCTGCCGTACGAGGGCTGGTGGCGGCGTCCGCTGACGGTTCTCGTCAACGCCCGCGGCTGCGCCCTGGACTGCGCGACCTGCGGCGGCTCGCGAGCGGCGTACGCCCAGCTCCACGGCCGGTCGGCGCCGGCGTTCCGATCGCCGGAGCGGCTGGTCGACGACCTGCGGGCGATCCGAAGCTTCTCGCGCTCGCCGATCTTCATGATCCACGACCCCCGGATGGGCGGCGAGGCGCGCGCTGCGCGCCTGTTCGAGCTGGTCGCCCGCGAGCGGGTCCCGAACGAACTGGTGTTCGAGCTGTTCTGGCCCGCCGGGGACGCGTTCTTCGCCGGCCTGGCGGCGAGCGTCGAGCGCTGGAGCCTGCAGCTGACGCTCGACTCGAGCGATCCGCGACTGCGCGCCCGCGGCGGAAAGTTCGATTGCCCCAACGACGAGATCGAGTCCACGATCGAGCTGGCCTTCGCCCACGGCTGTCGAACGGTCGACGTGTTCTTCACGATCGGGGTCCCGGGCCAGACGCTCGAATCCGCCCTCGCCACCGCCGGCTACTGCGAGCGGCTCCTCGAGCGCTTCGCGGACCGACGGCTGCGGGTCTTCGCGGCGCCGATCGCGCCGTTCCTGGATCCGGGCAGCCGGGCCGCCGAGGACCCGGCGCTCGGCTTCCGGCGATTCGCGCGGACGCTGGCGGACCACGAGCGCGCGCTGCTCGAGCCGCACTGGTCGCGAACCCTCACCTACGCCAGCGACGCGATGAACCGCGACGAGATCGTCGAGGCGACCTACGCCCTGACCGAGCGCCTCAACGACCTCGACCTCCGCTTCGGGCGCTGCGACGCCGCGACGCACGCGGCCGTCGCCCGGGGCATCGAGCGCGCCCGGTCCACGGGCGTGGCCGGGCCCGGGGCGTCGATTCCGGCGGAGTCCGCCGACACCGCCTGGATGTTCGCCAAGGACGAGATGAACTGGCCCGGTGACGAGGGTGTCCGGCCGACGCTCCGGCTGGCCTGGATCCTGGCGACCGGGTTCGCGGTCGACGTCCGCCGCCTGGCCGAGCGCGCCCTCGGCCGGTACGACCGGCGGGCTCGCCAGGGGCGCCTGACCGCCCTCGGCTAGAGGTCGAACGCGAAGCCGCCGGCCGCAACGAGCCCGCCGTCGAGGCGGCGCAGGCCGACGATCCGGCTGTCCTCCAGGTACACCCGCGACAGCCGCGGCGAGAAGCCGGTCAGAACCTCCCAGCTGATCGTCTCCCGCCGGCCGGCGAGCGCCTCGACGCTCGTGCCACCCTCGCCCTCGGGCGCGACGACGACGACCTCCGTCGCGTGGCTGAACCCCGGCGCGTCCGTCACGTCGATGGCGATCGCGTCCATGCTCACCCGCCCGACCACGGGCAGGTCGAGGCCGTCGGAGCGCACGGTCGCGATGCTCGCCGGCCCGCGCGCCCAGCCGTCTGCGTAGCCGAGCGGCAGGATCGCGATCCGCGAGCGCCGATCGGCGCGCCACGTCCCGCCGTAGCCCACGCTCGTGGCGGCCGGGATGTCCTGGATCGAGACGGGGCGGGCCTTCAGGCGCAGCGCCGGCCGAAGCGCCGCCGCGCCGGCCGCTCGCTCCGGGGCGATGTGAACATCCGGGTGAAGGTGCCCGTACAGGCCGATCCCGATCCGCGTCAGGTCATATCGCGGGGTGATGTCACCGAGCAGCCCGCCGGTCGCGTTCAGGTGGCGCTGTCCCGGATCGATGCCGGCTGCCGCGAGCTCTCGCAACCCGAGCTCGAACGCCGCGACCTGGCGGCTTGCCGCGTCCGGATCCTCGGGGCTCGCGAGATGCGACCAGGTTCCGGCCAGGCGGTCGATGCCCGCGTAGAGGAGCACCCGTGCTGCCTCGCCGACCCGGCTCGGCAGGATGCCGCCGCGGGTCATCCCGGTGTCGATGCCGAGATGGACCCCTGCCCCTGCCACGGGTCCTGCCGTCGCCCCGGAACGGCGCCGGACGCCGGCCGCCAGCGCCTCGACGGACTCCTGGTCCATCGCCACCGGCTCGATGCCCGCCGCCAGCGCTTCGTCGACGCCGTCGGGCGGGATCACGAACAGGACGAGCAGCCTTCGCGCGTACCCGGCGGCCCGCAGGGCCAGGGCCTCGTCGAGGGTCGCGACCGCGAGGACGGTCGCCCCGCCCTTCAGGACGGCTTGGCTCGCCGCGACCACGCCATGGCCGTAGCCGTCGGCCTTGACGACCGCGGCGAGGTCGTGGCCCTCGGGCAGCATCGCCCGAATGACCCGGGTGTTGCCCGTGAGGGCCGACAGGTCGATCTCGAGCCACGCCAGCCTCGGCAGCGTCGGCAGGCCGGCGCCCCGGAGCCGCTCCTCGATCGAGGGCCGGTCCGTGGTCACGGGACGGGCTGCCAGGTCGTCACCTGCGCATTCTCCGCCAGCAGCACGCGGTGGTTCACGTCACGCAGCACGGCAGTCGACGGCGGTCGTGGTCGCCTCGATGAGCCCGCTGCTGACCGGCCACGGCTCGACGCTCGGCCGCGCGCCAGAGGCTCGTTCTCGGGCGGCCTATCTCGCCCGAACCCGGTACGTTGCGACGACGCTGACCGCGATCTCCTCGGATCCCGGTTCGACGGGCGTGGCCACGTCAGCCGCGGCGAACCTGGCGGCCTCCAGGGCCATCGGCTGGGGGCCGTCCGAGCGCGCCGCCTCGACGATGCTCTCGACCTCGACGATCTCGAGGCCCGCCGCCGCCGCGATCGTGTCGGCCTTCGCGCGCGCCGCGCGGACGGCGGCCGCCCGGGCCGCCCCCTCCTCGGCCGTCCGGTCCTCGCGCCGGAATCGGAGCGCCTCGAGGCTGTTCGCCCCGGCGGCCAGCGCGGCATCCACCACGTCCGCGACACGATCCAGGTTCCGCACCCGCGCGGCGACGACGTTCGCGACGGCGTAGCCGGTCAGCCGAGGCGGATGCTCGCCGGAGTAGTCGTGGACCGGCGCGACCGTCAGGGACTCGGTTCGCAGGTCCGCGTCCGCGATCCCGAGGCCGCGTAACGAGGCCAGCACGGCCGTCATCGCGGTCGCGTTCGCGGATCGGGCCCGACCGACGGTCAGCTCCGTCGTCGCGACGCCGAGCCGAACCTCGACGACGTCGGGCGCGGCGGCGGCGCGGCCGATCCCGGTGACGGTGATCGTCGGCGTGGTGGGCACGTCAGGATCGGGGGACATGTGGCTCACCGCAGGGAAGGGTGGAGCGGGAGACGGGATTCGAACCCGCGACATTCTGCTTGGGAAGCAGACACTCTGCCAGCTGAGTTACTCCCGCTCGGGAGCAGGCCGAAGTCTAGCGCGGGACCGGTGCTCGCGCACCCCTCGCCGTCCGCCAGGGCCCTAGCGAGACCAGACGTTGGGGCGGACGCGCCGCGTCCCGGCAGCGCCCGTATCGCGGCGGTAGCCTTGCCGGGTGCCCGCCTACTCGCGCATCGCCGCGGCCGAGCGAGCCGGCGTCGCGCCGGACTTCCTCGACCGCCTCATCGAGCTTGGCATCCTGGCGCCGGAGGAGCGCGACCGGTTCTCCCCGGGCGACGTCCGCCGGGTCCAGCTGGCACGCTCGCTGGAGGACGCCGGGATCGCGCTGGACGGCCTGTCCGCCCTCATCGCGCGCGGGGTCCTGACGCTCGGCTTCCTCGATGCACCGAGCTACGAGCGGTTCGCCCACCTCGCCGACGAGACGTTCCGGCAGGTGGCCATGCGAACGGGCATCCCGATCGAGCTGCTGACCCTGGTCCGCGAGGCGATCGGCATGGCACCGCCGGCGCCCGACGACCGGATGCGTGAGGACGAGCTGTCGATCGTGCCCTTCATCCAGCTGCAGGTCGCGGAGGGCTTTCGGCAGCCCGCCATCGAGCGGCTGCTACGGGTCTACGGCGACAGCACCCGCCGGATCACCGAGCAGGAGGCGGAGTGGTGGCGGTCCGAGGTGATGGAGCCGGCGATGGCCGCGGGCAAGGCCCCTGAGGAGATCGGGAACGCCCCACTGGCCGATCGGATTTCGCCCCTGTCGGAAGGGTGCCTGGTCGCGATGTACCACGCCCAGCAGGCGCGCGCCTGGACGGCCAACATCATCGAGTCCGTCGAACGAATCCTGGCCGCCGCCGGGCTCCACAGCCGCCTCGAGCGGCCGCCGGCCGTCTGCTTCCTCGACATCACCGGCTACACCCGGCTGACGCAGGAGCGGGGCGACGAAGCTGCGGCCGACCTGGCCGCGACGGTCGCCCGGCTCGTGCGGCGCAGCTCCGTCCAGCACGGCGGCAAGCCGATCAAGTGGCTCGGCGACGGCGTGATGCTCCTCTTCCGCGACGCGGGCGAGGGCATCGCCGCGGCGCTCGAGATGGTCGACGGCCTGGCGACGGCTGGCCTGCCGCCGGCGCACGTCGGCCTGCACGCCGGACCGGTGCTCTACCAGGAGGGCGACTACTTCGGCCAGACGATCAACCTGACGGCACGCATCGCCGACTACGCGCGGCCCGGCGAGGTGCTCGTCAGCCGGGCGGTGGTTGACGCCTCGGGTCGATCCGAGGCGCGGTTCGCGGCCATCGGGCAGGTGGAGCTGAAGGGCGTACCGGAGCCGGTCGAGCTGTTGCGAGCCCTGCCCGCCTGACGCCTCCCTGGCCGGGGTGGCACGACCGGCAGGGTGGAATCGAGTCACCCGACCCATGTCGTCGAGCCCGGCTGGCCCTACCCACCCCGCGGCCCGACCGCCGATCGTGGGCCCGGCGTCCCACAACGGACGAGGAACCGAGGATGCGACGTCGACCCTGGGGGGCGCGGGCCTTCGTGTTGATGACTGCCGGCCTGGTGGCAGCGGGCTGCGGCCAGGCTGGTCTCGAGCCCCGGACCATCGTCGGCTCGGCGCCGTACGTCGAAGGCTCCGGCGTCCGGGTCACGGAGACCCGGCCGCTGCCGCTCTTGCACGCCGTCGAAGCGTCGAGCGCCGTGCGCGTCTCGGTCGGCCCCGGCTCGACCAACCAGGCCGCGGTGACGACCGATGACAACCTCCTCATCCACGTCACGACCGAGGTGGCCGACGGGGTCCTCCGCGTCTCGATCGACGGCAACATCTCAACGCACCTGCCGCCGACGGTGGTGGTGACGGTCGCCGGACCGCTCGACGGTCTTGCCGCCGACTCGGGCTCGACGCTCCAGGCCACCGGCTTGGAGGGCGAGGCGATCTCGATCCGGGCTTCGCACGCCTCGACCCTCGGGGCATCCGGCAGCGTCGGGGTCCTCGTCGTGACCGCAGAAGAGGGCAGCACGGCCGACCTGCGCGGTCTCGCCGCGGACGCCGCGACGGTCGACGTCGCGCGGGCGTCGACCGCCTTCGTGCGGGTGACCGGCGAGGTCTCCGGCTCGTGCGCGCGCGGTTCGAGCCTC
This sequence comes from Candidatus Limnocylindrales bacterium, assembly GCA_052038965.1. Taxonomy (GTDB): domain Bacteria; phylum Chloroflexota; class Limnocylindria; order Limnocylindrales; family CSP1-4; genus UBA5189. The sequence goes on from JBQGDI010000104.1 coordinate 6,249, forward strand.
CACCTGGTCGGCCCGCCCGCGAAGCAGTCCGTGGACGCCGACGCCAGCTCGACGATCAGGGTCGAGGAGGGCTGAGCCCCAACTCAACGCGCGGATCAGGTCGCCGCGGCGTGCGCCGCCGTCGCCGGGCCGCGGCCGGCCCCGGCGGCGAGGCTGTCATCCATGATCGCCAGGGCCAGGTCGATCTCGTCCTCGCTCACCGTCAGCGGTGGCGCGATCCGCCAGGCGCTGTTCGCCCCGACATGCCGGACGATGTTCATGGACAGGCCGCGCGACAGGCATTCATCGGTCGCGCGCCAGCCGAGATCGATCGCTGGCTCCCGGGTGGCCCGGTCGGTGACCAGCTCCACGCCCATGAGCAGGCCCCGACCGCGAACCTCGCCGATCAGCTCGTGGCGAGTCGCGAGCTCCTCCAGCCCGGCGCGCAGCCGCTCGCCCATCGCCCGCGCGCGCTCGGGTAGCCGCTCCGAGACGACGACGTCGAGGACCGCCAGCCCGACGGCCGACGGCAGCGGATCGCTGACGTGGCTCGTCACGTGGACGAAGCCGCGCTCCACGACCCGGGCCTCGAGGTCCGGGCTGATGATCGTGGCAGCCAGTGGCAGCCCGCCGCCGAGGGTCTTCGAGACGGTGACGATGTCGGGCACGACCCCGTCCTGCTCGAAGCCGAACATCGTGCCCAGCCGCCCGAACCCGGTCTGGGCCTCGTCGACGATGAGGAGCCCGCCGCGGGCGTGGGTCTCGTCAGCCAGGCGGCGCAGGTAGCCCGGCGGCGGGTCGATCACCCCGCCGGCCGATAGCACCGGCTCGGCAATCGTCGCGGCGAGCGCGCCGGTGGTCGCCGCATCGAACGCCTCGAGGCCGCGGGACAGGCAGGTCGTGTCGCACCGGTCGCAGCCGGGCGTGCCGTTCGTGAGCCGCTTGGCGGGACAGCGATAGCTGTAGGGGGCGGGCACCGGGAACGCCCCCGGCATCTGCGGCCCGAATCCCGCCTGGCCAACCGAGTACGTCACCGAGGCGGCACCGGCCGTGAGGCCGTGGAAGCTCTGGTCGAGTCCGATGACCTCGAACCGGCCGGTCGCGAGCTTCGCGATCCGCATCGCGATCTCGTTCGACTCGGAGCCGGTGTTGAGGATGATCGCCTTCGACAGCGGCTCGGGCAACAGCTCGGCCAGCCGTGCCGCCAACCGGACCACTTCCTCGGACAGCATCCAGCTGTTGAGGTGGAGGACGCGATCGCAGGCCTCGCGGATGGCCTCCACGATCCGCGGATGGTTGTGGCCGATGGTGCTGCAGATCTGGCCGCTGGTGAAGTCGAGGACGCGGTTCCCGGCGCGATCCCAGATCCAGCTGCCGCGGGCGCGGTCGACGAGGAACGGCGCGAAGCCCGGCACGTACCTGATCAGGTGTCGATCGGCCAGCTCGAGCAGCGGATCCCTGGCCACCCTGCCTCCTCAGCGCATGGGACGCGCCACGGCAGCGTACCAGCCGATCCCGGCGCCCCAGCCGCGCCCGGGCGCGAGCTCGCATCGCACCCGGCGATGGGGGACTACGCGCTGGCCAGCTCGCGACGCCAGGCGGTGGGGTCCTCGAGGCGCCGGCGCAGGGCGCCGAGGAAGCGCGCTCCGAGCTCGCCGTCGACCAGTCGGTGGTCGGCGGTGAGCGTCAGCTTCATCAGCGTCCGGATGGCGATCCCGCCGTTGAGGACGACCGGCGTCGGGACGGCCGAGGCGACCGCGAGGATCCCTGATTCGCCGGGGTTGATGATCGCGCTGAAGGCGTCGACGCCGTACATCCCGAGGTTGCTGACGGTGAACGTGCTGCCGGTCATCTCGTCGACCGAGAGTGACCCCGCCCGCGCCTCGGTCACGAGCCGCGTCGCGGCGTCGTGGAGCACGAGCAAGCCGAGGCGGTCGGCATCGCGGACGACCGCCACGACGAGGCCGGCCGGGAGCGCAACCGCGATCCCGAGGTGGACGCGCCGCCGCTCCCAGACCGACACGCCGTCGGTCCGCGAGTTGACCTCCGGGATCTCGGCCAGCGTCTGGGCCGTGGCCGCCAGGACGAGGTCGTTGATCGTGACCCCGACGCCGCCGGCTCGCAGCTCGTCGCGCAACTCGAGCACCCGGGTCACGTCGGCCGCGACGGTGGCCGTGAAGGTCGGGATCGTCGTGGCCGAGAGCGTCAGGCGCTCGGCGATGATGCGTCGCATCCGGCTCAGCGGCCGCGGCTCGCCCTCGCCGGCGAGCGCCTCCGGCGTCGCGACGGGCGTCGGCCTGCCAGGGGCAGGGAGTGGCGCCCGCGCGACGGCCGCGGCCACCGCGCGCGCGATGACCCGACCGCCCCGGCCCGACCCCGCGATCGAGCGAGGATCGATCCCCGCCGCCATCGCCAGCCACAAACCCCCCGCGCGGA
>JBQGDI010000105.1:0-22868 GCA_052038965.1 Candidatus Limnocylindrales bacterium
GCCATCGCGATCCCGGCCGGCATCTGGATCGGCCACACCGGCCGAGGGCTCCGCCTCGGCGCGAACCTCGCCAACGTCGGTCGGGCGCTGCCGTCGCTGGCCGTCATCGCGATCGTCCTGCCGATCACCGCGGCCCTCGATCCGCAGGCGGGATTCAAGGTCTACCCGACGCTCGTCGCGATGGTCGTCCTGGCCGTCCCGCCGATCCTCGTCAACACCCAGACCGGCATCCACGAGATCGACCGCGACCTCGTCGAGACGGCCAACGCGATGGGCATGCGTTCGCGGCAAATCGTCGCGCGGCTCGAGCTGCCGCTCGCACTCCCGGTGATCGCCGCCGGTGTCCGGTCCGCCGCCGTCCAGGTCGTCGCGACCGCGACCCTCGGAGCGATCTTCGGCTCTGGTGGCCTCGGCCGCTACCTCGTCGAGGGCATCGCCCAGCGTGACGACGGGATGACCTTCGGGGGCGTAATCCTGCTGGCGATGCTCGCCGTTGCCGTGGAGGCCGCGTTCGTCGCCGCGGAACGCCTCCTCAGTCCGCCCGGGGCACGGACCACGCCAGCTGCCCGCCTTGCCGGGAGCGCCTCGGCCAGCGCCTGAGCCGAGGGCGCGCTGGAGCGGAAAGTAACCGGCTGCAACCCCTGCTATGGTTGCGCAGCCGTCGGAGGGACCGACGTGGAGAAGGAGGCAAGACCCATGCGGTTGGTCCGCAGGCTCGCCCTCGGGGCGTCGATGCTGGCGCTGACCCTCAGCGCCTGCACGGCGGGAGGGGGCAGCACGGCCATCAAGGTCGGCTCCGATGGGTTCGACGAGGCACGCGTCATCGCGGAGATCTACGCCCAGGCGCTCGAAGCCAACGGCTTCACGGTCGACCGAGCGGGCATCGGGATGGGGGCGCGGGCCGTCACGGCCGCCGCCATCGAAAGCGGCCAGATCGACCTCAAGCCCGAGTACCTCGGTGGCGGGCTGGCCCATTACGGCGGCAGCCCGGGCCGCAGCCCGGACGCGAACCGGACGATGCTCCAGGAGAAGCTCACGCCGAAGGGCATCACGGTCCTGGCCCACACGCCCGGCCAGGACACGAACGCCTTCGTCGTCCGCAAGGAGACGGCCGAGCAGTTCGACCTCGCCACGATGAGCGACGTGGCGCCGGTCCAGCACGAGCTGAAGTGGGCGCTCGCGACCGACTGCCCGACGAATCCGCTGTGCGCCCAGGTCCTGAAGGACGAGTACGGCCTCGAGCCGGCCGACGTCACGCTGCTCGGGGCGTGCAGCGGCCCGATGGCCGAGGCCCTGCTGAACGAGACCGTTGATGTCGCCGAGCTCTGCTCGACGAGCCCCGAGATCAAGATCAACGAGTGGGTCGTCCTCGAGGACGACAAGGCGACGCAGCCGGCCGAGAACCTCGCGCCGGTCGTCCGGAACGACCTGCTATCGAAGATCGACCGGGCGAAGTTCGAGGGGGTCCTGAACGCCGTGTCGGCCAAGATCGACACGGCCACCCTGGCCCAGCTGTACTACGACGTCGCGATCGGCAAGCAGGACATCAAGGACGTCGCCGCGGCCTGGCTGAAGTCAGTGGGGCTCGTGCCCGCCTGACGGTCCCGCCGGGTCCGGCGGCCGCCGCGCCCGAAGACGCCCCGGCCACTCGCCGGGGCGTTCGGCGTTCCAACCGCTCTACCGGTCGCGCGTGATCGCGACCTGTGGCTCGCGGCCCCTCCGTATCTCGCCGGCGGACTTCACCCTTCCGTCGTGATGCGTGTGGAGGCATGACGGGGTGACGACTCTCGGACAGCGTTCCGATGCAACCACGCGCATCACGGGCGTCGTGGCGATTCGCTGCGATCACCCGCAGCGTCGCCGGGGCGCACGGCCCCGCGCTTCCGCCCGACCAGCCCGCGAGGCGCCGCGCTCGGCATGCCGGGCGACGCGAGGCCCGCCGTATCGGGCCGGCCGCTCCCCTGGTCGCGCCCGCCGATCCCGCTACCGGCCGGTCCTCATTCGCTCTCCCAGGCTGGCTCGCTCCAGCAGCGCCTGGCCCTCGCGCCATGCCGCCGCGTCGGTGCGGCGGACGCGATCCGTCTCGCGGCCGATCCACTCGGCGACGGCCCTCTCGAGGCCATGTCGCCGGACGACGTCGCGCAGCCGTGGCCCGGACTCGGCGAGGAACGCCGCGTAGAGGACCGCTGGTGGCGTCGTCGCGAGGGCCGCCTCGGCACCCTTCCGGAAGTTCACGACCGTGATGAGTCGGCCGAAGAACGCCCCGATCTCGGCCGCCAGCGCGTCGCTGCCCTGGCTGTGGCCACCCCAGGCCACGATCGGACCCGGTGATCGGAGGTCGAGGACCGTCAATGCCGGGTCCACGGCCGTCATCCGCAGCTGGCCGCCCAGCGACAGGAACCGGTTCTCGACCCCAAGCCGATCGATCACGTGGATGTGGCCCCACAGGACGGAGCGCGACGCCAGGCCGGCCTCGGCGAGGTGACTGCGGTCGACCGTCGCGATGGCGACCTTGCCCTCGCGAGTCGGCGCGTAGAAGGTGATGGCTTCGGGGTCGAAGTGCCGGAGCGTGGGCGCCGCGCGCAGGGCGACCAGGAGGTGGCTGCCGGCCGGTGCCTCCGGATGGGTCGCGTTGATCAGCACGAAGCCCAGGTCGGCCACGAGGTGAGCCGCGCCCGCGGCCCAGGAACGTGGATCCGCGAGGGCATCGATCGCGCGGACGTCGGCATCGAGGTTCATCGTCGTCACGGGTCCGTCACAGGCCAAGGCTACCCTCCGCCGGGTCCAGCCCGCGCCGTCCGGAGGGCCCCGGTTTGACAGGCCGCGGCGCATCATCACGATTCACGGCATTCCCGCCATGCGACCAGAGGCACAAGCGATGTACGAGCGCCTGTTCGGCAACCGGGAGCGTGACCCGGCGATCGCCGATCGCATCCCGCCCGGCCAGTACCGGACCGAGAAGTTCCCGGTCCTTCATTACGGCTCGGTGCCGAAGGTCGATCTCGCGACCTGGGACTTCAGGGTCTTTGGGCTCGTCGACAGCCCGTTCACGCTCAGCTGGACGCAGTTCCGGGACCTGCCACGCAAGACCGTCGCGACCGACATCCACTGCGTGACGCGCTGGTCGAAGCTCGACACGACCTGGGAGGGCGTGCCCATCCAGGAGATCCTCGGCCTCGCGCAGCTGCGACCGACGGTCAGCCACGTGGTCGCCCACAGCGAGCAGGGTTACACCGCGAACCTGCCGCTCACGGTCCTCGACGATGACGACGTGCTGCTGGCCGACACGTTCGACGGCCAGCCGCTCGAGCCCGAGCATGGCTATCCGCTCCGGCTGCTGGTGCCGAAGCGCTACTTCTGGAAGAGCGCCAAGTGGATCCGCGGCCTCGAGTTCCTCGACCACGACCAACTCGGCTTCTGGGAGCGGTACGGCTACCACAACGACGCCGACCCCTGGAAGGAAGAGCGCTACAGCGAATAGCGCCGCGGCCCGATCCGGCGCCAGGCACCGGGCGCTACATCAAGCCATAGCTCGAGATCGCCAGCGCTCGGGGGGCGTCCACGCCGTCCGAGAGCAGCAGCAATCCCGGCGGTGCCTGCAGCCGCAGGCCCGCCGAGAACGCGGCGCTCACCAGCGTCCGCGACGTTCCGGGGATCTCGACGTAGGCGTCTCGCCGCCGAGCCAGCTCGGCGACCAGTGCGGCGGCCGCCCACCTCGGCTCCAGGCCGGCGATCGGCCCGATTCGCCCGGCTGGCCAGCGATACGAGTAGGCGACCGGTTCGCCCTCGGCCAGCCACAGCGTGCCCGCCGCCTGCCGGGCCCAGAAGGCATGGTCGATCGTCCGGTCGAAGCCGTAGGCCGCGGCGTCGAGTCGGGCCAGGGCAGCCCGCTCCGGGTCGGCCGGCTCGACGGCCGCGGCCGGCAATGCCGAGGCCTCGCCGCTGAAGCCCAGGATCGGCGTCGCGGGCAGCATCCCCCAGCGCGCGTAGATCGCGTTCGACACCGGCTGGATCGCGTCGCTGATCGTGATTCGCGCGGGCGGCGCCCCCGTGAGCACCCGCTCCAGCAGGCCGCGGCCGACCCCGCGCCCCTGGAAGCCCGGATCGATGAACAGCGCGGCGAGGAAGGTCGTCGCGCCGCGGACGAAGGCCGCGGCGTACCCGACCACCCGGCCTTCGGCCTCGGCCACGAAGCACCGCTCGCCGTCATGGGCCAGGAGATGCCCGTGGCCCGAGGTGAGTCGCTCACGCGGTGGGGGCGTCTGCCAGCCGAAGCCATGGCGCCCGAGCAGCTCGCCCTCGGCGGCCAGGAAGACGTCGTACATCCCGCGGAAGTCCGCCACGCTGGTGTGGCGGTAGGCGACCCCGCTCGCGGCCTTGCTCGCGCCCATGGTCGGTCCCTCCAGTCGGACCCGGGACGCCGGGCGTAACGGTACGCGCCTCAGGCCCGGTACCGCCACCAGCGCAGGTCGTAGCGCTCGGTGAACCCGCAGCTGTCGTAGAAGGCGTTCGCCGCCGCGGCGTCGCCGCTCTCTACGTGGACGAGCTCGGCGCCGAGGTCGCGGAGGCGACGCAACCCTTCGAACAGCAGCGCCGTTGCCAGGCCCCGCCGGCGGTGGTCGGGATGGGTGCACACCGGCTCGACGATCCCGAGTCGGTTCTCCGCGTCGAACGTCAGCCCGACGTGGGCCGCGAACGTCCCGTCCGGGGAGACCGCCACGAGGTTCAGGTCGTGCCGGAATGACGGGGAGCCGCCGCTGAAGGCGAGGTACTCGGCCGCGGTGTGGATCGTCCGACGGAAGGCCGCGTTGAGCAGGTCCGCCAGCCGTTGCGCATCGCCGTCGATCGTCGCCGCGGAGGTCGTGCGGATCGCGTACCCGGGGGCGAGGGCCGGTCGGTCGAGCGACCCGCCCTCCAGGCGCCGCCGCCGCACCCGGCCGCCGTAGTCGAGGGCAGACCAGCCACGCTCGGCCAGCAGCCGCTGGCGTCCGACGTCGTAGTCCATGACCGGGGTCTCGACGTGGCCGGGCTCGGTGCCCTCGTCCGCCAGGTACGTCTCGGTCCACGCGACGAGCGCCGGCTCGACGTCCCGGGCGTCCGGGTCGAGCTGGAAGAAGGCGTCGCCGTCCGGCTCGACATGGGCGGCGCCCACGAGATCGCCGGCGGCGGATTCCCACAGCCGCACCGATCGCTCGAGGCGCTCCCAGGCAATCGGGCCGTCACGGTGGAAGCGGTCTCCGTCCCAGTGGCGGATGTCCCAGTTCCAGTACGGCGGCGCGCTCGCGTGGGTCGCGACGAGGAGCGCGCGGACCCGAGACCAATCCCCCTCGCCACGGAGCGGCCAGGAGCGCGGCTCGGCGGCGGTCATCGCCCCGGGTCCGGGGCCAACAGCGCCCGAACGAAGCGGACGACGTCGGCCAGGACGCCGGGGTCGAGACGGTCGATAGCGTCGGCCGGGTCGTGGGCCAGCCGCTTCAGATCGTCGAACGATCCGGCGGAGGTGATCGCGACCGCGGGGATCCCCTGCATCGCGAAGACCGCGTGGTCGCTCTCGTACCACGGCGGGCCGGACTCGAGGCCGGGGAACGCCGCGATGAGCCTGGCGACGCGAGCCTCCAGCTCCGGAGTCGCGCCGATCGTCGAGACGGCGGCGCGATGACCGCGCAGGCCGGCGCCGTCGATGTTCACCACCAGTCGGACCTCGCCCAGGTCGCGGGCCGCCAGCCACGCCTGCTCGCCCGGCGCCGCGTAGTGGTCCTCGCCGTTGAAGAACACGAGCTCGACCGGGTCGAGCGCGTCGAGCCCAGCCTCTGCGATCGCGAGCAGTGCCGCCACGCCACCACCGTTGTCGAGGTAACCCGGCGTCGTGACCTTCGAGTCGATGTGGGCGCAGATCACCGTTCGCGGCCCGCTGATCTGGCCGCCCGAGATGTTGACGCCGTGGCCCTCGTCGAGGCTGCCCTCGACCACGAGCCGGAGCTCATCGCCGTCCCGGATTGACCCGGCGATCGACATCGGCACGGTTGCGTAGGGGAAGGCCAGGTCGGGATCCTCGAAGATCGGCTCCGCGACCCGCTCGTCGGACACCACCGCGAGGACGGCGGCGGGCCGACGGCGCTCGAGGGTCGCGATGATCTCGACCTGCTCGGGCAGCGAGACGAACGGGAAGGCCTTCGGGAAGAACGGCTCCGCGACAAGCTCGTCGCGGAGCACGACGATCGCGATCTCGGCGTTTGGAGCCTCGGGCAGCGCAGCGAGTTCGGCCGTGCTCGACACGACGAGGGCCGGCCCCGTCGCGCGAGCGCTCGGGCAGAACGGCGGCGACTCGATCCTGTTCGTGCTGCGGTCGGGCAGGCTCAGCCACGCCGGCCCGGGCGTCCAGAACGTCGCCCGGAGCGGCAGGGCGTCGACATCGATCCCGGCCGCTCGGAGCTTCTGCTCAACGTACGCCGTCGCCGCGCGGTTCGGGGCGGAGCCCGGTGGGCGACGTGGCGCGGCGCGGGCGATGGCCTCGAGATGTGCGGCGACGCGGGCGCGAACATCCGGTTCGATGGCGGTCATGAGCCTGCCGACCTCGTGTGGCGTGCGTCGCGAGAGCGTCGCCGAGCGATGACGCCGACAACAGGGCCGAAGGTCGGGAGATGACGGGCGATGCCGAGCGCACGCCCGGACCAGTTACATCGAGGGCCGGTGTCCCGGCTTCAGGAATGCCTCCGGGTCGTCGCGGAACTCGAGATAGCAGCCCTTGCCGCAGAAGACGTATTCGACGCCTTCATAGGTCGTGGCAAGGCCCTTCTGGCGAGCGCCGGCGATGTCGACGGTCATCCCGCAGACAGGATCCTCGTTCGGTCGGATGATTCGTCGCTCGGTCATGTCAAGCTGCTCCTCCTGGTGTCGCGGGATTGTGCCGCTCGTGGTGCGGATGTGGCTCGTAGGCGATCCGACCCCAGGGCCAGACCGCGATCGCTGAGCGGACGCGCTCGAGTAGCCACCGAAGGTCGGAGTCCACGACGATAACCCGGCCGCGATATCGACCCATCCCGCAGGTGAACCGGACCTCGCCCGCCGGCCTCGCCGGCAGGTCAACGGTCGCGACCTCCCCACGGACCAGCCTCCGCTCGAGGTGAGGCGACGAGAACACGATCCGCTCCGTGCACGGATCAGCGTCGACGCGGCGAACCAGGATCCGGAGCGGACGGCCGGCACGAACGACGACCGTGTTCGGGCGGTAGCCGCCGTCAACCACGATCTCGATGACCTGAGGCTCGCTGGGTTGGACGGACGGAGCAGCCGGCGGAATCGCCATGCACACAGTGCATCGGCCGGACCTGAGTGCACGATGAGCGGGCCATGACGGGCGGCTGAGAAGGGCTCACGAGCCTTCTCAGGGTGCCCTCAGGGTGGGCTCACCGGCGGTTCATTCCGACGTGCCAAGGTGCGCTCAGGCCACGGAGGGTTCGCCAGGATGAAGGTCCTGATCGCGCTTACGGTCGTTGCCCTCATCGGTGGGATCGTCGGGATCGCGCTCGCTCTCGCCCCGAGTCGACCTGCAGGAGCGGCGGATCATCCCAAGCCGGCGATCGAGATCGGGCTCGAGGACCTGCGGTTCGAGCCCAACCGTGTCACCGCCCAGGTCGGCCGGCCGGTCCGCCTGGTCCTCGTGAACCGAGGCTCAGAGCGCCACGACCTCAACTTCCCTTCGCTGCACATGCCCGGGTTGCGCGGCGAGGAGGCGATCCTGGATCCCGGCGAGCGACGAACGGTGACGCTGACGTTCGACGAGCCAGGGACGCATACCTTCATCTGCACCCGACCTGGCCACGCCGTGCTCGGCATGAGTGGCGCCGTGTTCGTTCGACCGTGAGCAAGAGGTCACGTCGCGCACGTGGTCAGGGCGCCGCGGCGCGCAGCGGGCCGGCCGATGGGCCGCCGGCGCCGAGACCTGCGGCCGAGCCGCGGGCCACCGGCGGCACCCGGTCCGAGCCCCAGGCCGTCGTGTCGAGCCAATGGTTCGACCCGGGGCGTGAGGGGGAGCCGTTCGACGCGACGGTCCGGTTCACCGCACGGCGCATCGGCGCGGGAGCCCGAGAGGTCGTCGTCCGCGACGAGACCCTCGAAGGCATCGTTCCAGGCTCCGGCCCGATCACGATCACGAGCTGGATGGACAACGTGGGCGAGGGGGAGTGGGGCGTCGCAGCCGAGATGGTGGGCACGGGCTCGTCGGGCCCGTCGAGATGGCGCGCGGCCAGGGCCATGCCCTTGCAGCCCGCGGCATGGTCATGGCGCCGCTGGGCGGTCACGACCGCGCCGATCAGCCAGGTCCACAGCCGCTCGTCATTGCTGGCACCGCTGGCCGGACAGCCGGCGGTCCTCCCGGGCGTGTACACGCTCCTGGCCGTCATCGGCATCACCGGGGCAATCGCACTCCAGGTCGCCATCGCCGCGAGCCGAGGGATGCCTGTCGACGCCGTGCTGCTCGCGTCGCTGGTCGCGCTGGCCGCCGGTCTCGCCAGCGCGAAGGCCTGGTACGCCGTACTCCACCCCGGTGACTCGATCATCACCGGTGGCTGGGCCGTGGATGGGTTCCTCGTCGCTGCGCCGATCGTGGCGGCATCGCTTCTGTTCCTCGAGCACGTCTCGATCGGCGCGGTCCTCGACCTGTCGGCGCCGGGAATGTTCTTCGCGGTCGCCGTCGGACGGGTCGGCTGCTTCCTGGCGGGCTGCTGTGCCGGGCGCCTGACCTCGGGGCGCCTTGGCGTCTGGTCATCGGACCGGCGCATCGGTGGGCGGCGGACCCCGACCCAGCTCATCGAGGCTGCGTCGGGCCTGGCCTTGGGCCTCGTCACGCTGCCCGTCGTCCTCTCGGGTCCCGGCCCGGTGCCCGGGCTGCTGTTCGTCCTCGCCTTCGGGACGTACGCCGCGATCCGGCAGGTGCTGCTGCGGCTCCGGGCCGAGCGACGACGCTCAGCCCGTTCGATCCCGGCCACGGCGGCGGCGGCCGCGGGTGCGATCCTCGTCGTGGTGAGCCTGACCGTCGTCCACGGCCCCTTCTGATCGCCGTCCGGGTTCAGACCGGAGGCGATGCCGCCGCGGCAGTCAGATCAGTTCGTCGCCGGAGCGCCGGGCGTCCCACCGCCCGGGCGTCCGTCCGATACCCGAGCCCTCGCCGAGCGCACGATCTCGGCGAGTGCCGCGGGCACACTTGCGGGCTCGGTGCGCGCGAACCGCTGCCAGGCGTGGAGGACCTTGTCCGTCTTCGAGGCGATGCCCGCCACGGCCTCGAAGTCGGGCTCGAGTCGGATCGTGGGCGCGGTGCCGGCGGCCCGACGGATCTCGGCATCGAGCGCCAGCGACGCCGATCCCCGGTCGGCGTCGAAGACCACGACGAATGGGATCTCCAGCTCTCGCAGGAGCCTCGCCGCGAGCGGCAGGTTGGACTTCCCGCCGACCTCGACGATCGCGATCCCGGCGGCGTCCGGATCGTGACCCATGGCCTGGAAGACGAACGGCAGCGCCAGCCGCTCGGTCTGGCCCTCCACGAGCACGACCGTATCGGCGAAGAACATCTCGCTCCGCTCGTGGTCGAACTCCGCCGCCAGCCGGACGAGTGCCGCGTCCGCGAGCGTGGGCATCGACGTGCGCCGGAGCGACCCCCGTCCACGGTGGAGGTCCAGCCGCACGATCTCGTCGTGGTGGACCGCGTCCAGGAACGCCGACGACCGTGTCGAGTAGCCGACCTGGTTGCCCCCCTCGGCGAAGCGGCGCAGCAGGCGGTAGAGGTAGCGTTGCGCCTGCGGAGTCAGCAGCAGCTCGGGTTCCTCGATGAGGAGCATCTCGCCGGAGACGCAGGCCTCGCAGCAGTCCTCGATCGCAGCCACCAGCGCCTCGGCGGCGACCGCGTCGCTGGTGCGATGACCCGCCAGCTCCCGCACCCGGCTCGCGACGACGCCGCCGCTCGCCGGCATTGGGCCGAGGCGATCGCGGGCGCGGAGCAGCGAGCACCCTGGCAACGGCGGCAACGGAGCTTGATCGTCGCCGACGGGGCCGGCCTCGGTCCCGACGAGCCGCCAGGACGCATCGCCCGCGCGGAGGGTCCCGCTCACCTGGGCCCGTCTCCCGGCCGATGCCGGGTTGGTCCCGCCGGCGAGCAGCCAGGCGATCGCGCCGAGGAGTTGCGACTTCCCCGAGCCCCGGGGTCCGACGAGGGCCGTCACCGGGCCGAGCTCGAGCTCGAGGTCCGGAAGGCCGGCCACGCCGGTGGCGGCGATGCGGGTCAGCGCCACCGGGCCACGCGCTGACGCGGCGGCCCCCTGGTCAATGCCGTCCACTGGGCCAGTGGTGCCGAAGCTCGTCGCGCACCCCGCCGAAGAGCACGGCGAGGGCCTGCCGGCCGCTGGTGGGTGCCAGCCGACCACGGAACTCCTCGCGGCAGCCACGCGAGCAGAAGTACAGCGTCTCGCCATCGGACCTCTCCTCGGTGGCGGCCCCCTCGCGTTCGACCGACATGCCACACACGGGATCGACGGCCATCGTGACGACGTCCCTGAAGGCGCCGTCCTCGAGCCACAGGACGCGGTCCGCGATGTCGCGGATGCGCTGGTCATGGCTGACGATGACGACGCTCCGGCCCTGGCCCTTGGCGATCTCGCGAAGGAGCCGCATGATCTCGTGGCCGATCCTCGAGTCCAGGTTCGCCGTTGGCTCGTCAGCGAGGAGGAGCGTCGGCTCGTTGATCAGCGCTCGGGCGATCGCCACCCGCTGCTTCTCGCCGCCGGACAGCTTCTCGGGCAGGAAGTCGAGCCGGGCGCCGAGCCCGAGATCCGTCAGGATCGCGGTGGCCCGTTCGCGGGCGGCTCGCCGCCCAGCTCCCGCGAGCTCGGCGACGAGCGCGACGTTCTCGCGGACCGTCAGGGCCGAGAGCAGGTTGAAGTCCTGGAAGATGAAGCCGAACTGCCGCAGCCGGATGCCCGGCAGGCGGCCCTCGGACAGGTCGGTGAGCGCGATCCCGTCCAGGTGGATCGATCCCGATGTCGGGCGCAACAGGGCGCCCATCATCGACAGCAGCGTCGTCTTGCCAGACCCCGACGGGCCCATGATGAGGACGACCTCGCCCGGCTCGACGGCGAGCGAGACGTCTCGAACCGCGACCACCGCCGTGTCGCCAGAGCCATACCGCTTGGTGACATGAACGACGTCGAGCGTCAGGGCAGGCACGTCAGACTCCTTCGCGGGCCACGATTGCGGGATCCAGGTGGGCCAGCTGGCGGATCGGCAGGACGGCCGCGAGCGCTGCGATGACAACCGCCACGGCCGCGACCTTGACCAGCGACGGGCCGCTGATCGCGAGCTCGAGATTCACCCCCGTTCGCGGCACGATCAGGGCCAGGGCAGCGGTGATGGTCACGCCGGCGATGAACCCGGCGACGACGCTGAGGGCCGCCTGGGTCAGCACGACGCCATACAGGAATCTGGCCGGCGCCCCGAAACCCTTGAGCGACCCGTACTCGCGTCGGAGCGCCAGGGTCGCCACATACACGGTCAGGGCGACGACCGCCAGCCCGACCACGAACCCGATGACGTTCATGATCGCGATGACGTCGCCGCTCATGTCCAACGCCAGCTTCCGCTCGGCGGCCGCGAACGACGCGTTGGTCTGGACGGAGATCCCATCACCGGTCGCCCCGATGGCCGCGGCGACCCCCTCGGCGGAGGCCCCCGCCGCGACTCGCACGAGCACGAAGCTCACGGCCGGATCGCCGCCCCGTCGCTCGGCGAAGTCGTCGAAGCCGATGAACGCGACCGAGTTGATGAGGCTGGCGGTGCCATCCGTCAAGCCGGCGACGCGGAAGTCCCGCCCGAGCAGCTGGACGACCCCGCCGATCCCGAGGCCGGCGCGCTGCGCGAAGCCACGATCGATGACGACCTCGCCGCGATCCGGCCGCGCCGAGCCCTCGACGACGACCCACGGAGCGCCCATCGTTGCCTCGGGGGTCAGCCCGATGAGGTAGACCCAGGTCCGCTCCTCCCCTGCGGCCATCGAGTCGGTCGTGTACAGGATCGGCTCGGCGCGTTCCACGCCCTCGACCGCCCGCGCCTCTTCGAGGACACCAGCCGGCATCCAGGACGTGACCATGTGGAGGTTGCGGACGCCCGCCTGGGAGACCCAGACGTCCGCCTCGGACTGGTCGATGTAGGCGGTCAGCTGCCGCGTCACGCCCTCGAAGATCGCGTCGAGGGCGAGGACGAGGGTCAGCGCCAGGGCGACGCCGCCGATGGAGGCGACGAGGCGCACCCGGCCGCGGGTCAGGTTGCGTCGCGCGAGGAGCCAGGTCGCGCTCACCGGAAGACCTCGGCGGGGGCGAGCTGGGCGATCGCCCGCGCCGGCCCGAGTGCGGCGAGGGCGGCCATCGCGAGGCTGGCGGCGACGGCGACGACGACGGCCGATGGCTCGATCGTCACGGGAAACTGCGGGCGCCAGGCGACGAGCAGTCCGCCGACCGCGTAGGCCAGGCCGACCCCGAGGATCCCGCCGGCGACCGCCGCGATCAGCGCCTGCGCCGTCACCAGCCGGTAGAGGCTGCCGTTCTGCATCCCGATCGCCTTGATCGCCCCGTATTCGCGGCGGCGCTCAACGGTCGCCGTGTAGATCACGAGACCGACGACCAGCACCCCGACCACGAACGCAATCCCGACCATCAGCCCCAGCGGCGCGTCGTAGATCCTGGCGATGCCCTTCCGATCGGCCTCGATCTTGTCGGCCTTGGCATAGGCTTCGACGCCGGGGATGGCCATGCTGGCCACGAGCTCAGCGGCGTCCCCGGCATCGCTCGGGTCACGAGGATCGCGCTCCAGACGCTGGGGGCCTTGAGAAGAGCCTGGACCGTCTCGGCGCGGGCGAAGGCGAACGATCCGATCCACAGGGAGGTCTCCTCGGACAGGCCCACGACCCTGAGCCTCGCGTCGAGGATGGTGATCGAGTCGCCGACTTCGAGGCCGTGCTGCCGGGCGAGCACACGGTCGATGACGATCTCGTCGGCGGCGCCCGGCTCGCGCCCGTCCGCGAGATTCCAGGGCCCGCCGCCGAGCTCCGGAACGTAGCCGACGATCGAGGCCGACGTCTTCTGGTCGTGGAGATCGAGGACGGCCGACTGCATGACGATCGGGATCGCTCGCTCGACGCCGGGTGTCCGGCGGACCGCGTCGAGAATCTCCGTCGTCAAGAACGAGGTCGAGCCGACGAACGTCCGCACGCCCTGCTGGGCCACGACGACGGAGCCGGGCGTGTTGTCGAGATAGCCCGACGCCTGGCGATAGATCCCCGCGCGATAGCCGGACAGCAGCAGGATCAGCATCACCGAGAGGGCTACGCCGGCGATGCTCAGGGCGAGGCGGACACGATCGTGGGCCAGGTTCCGACGCGCCAGGAGCATGAGGCCGTCACCTCGAACGACGTGCTCGATCGACGCCACCGAGCGTCCGCCAATCGCCTGAGCGACAGGTGAGTCGCGCATGAGACTTCGTGGGGGACCCTGCCCCAGTGCCCAACCGGGGGTGGAGCGCGCCAACCGATGGGCGTGCTACGCCTTCGGGAGGCTCCGTCGGAGCGTGCGAACGCTCGACTCAGTGGCAGGCCGGCCTGGCCTGTGCCCGCTCCGCGCCGGCGAGGACGGCGCAGGCGCCACGGGCGCGACGGAGCTGACGCGCGAGGACGATGAGGCCAATGAGGCTCGCCACCATGCCGACGACGGCCAGCGGCGTCTTGTACGCCTCGAGGAAGGCCGCGGCGGCGGACAGGCCGAGAACCGGCAGCACATCCACGAGGTGGTGGGCGCAGCACGCGAGCATCGCCACCCCGCTGGTGCCGGTGCCGGCCGTCGCGACGGCCGTCGCCGCGCGCCGGTGTCGCCGGTCGATCGTTCGAAGCTCGGCGACGAGAGCGACCTGGAGCCCGAAGGCGGCCACGATTGGCACGACGAACAGCGCGTCGGCCACGAGCTGATCAACGGCGTGTCCGATCCCCTGCGCCACGGTGATGGCCCCGAGGTATGCCGCCACCAACGCCGAGCCCGCGACGACGCCGACCAGCACGGATCGCGGTGCGACCGGCAGCGATCGCCACGGCCACGCGGCAGATCCGTCCAGGATGGCCGTCACGGCCCGAGCTCCCAGCGCACCGTCCGCACCGGAATGTCGCCGATTCCCGGCAGCTCCAGCTCGATCCACTCGGCACCGGTCGTCAGGGCCCCGAAGTCGCCCTCGAAGGTGAGGCTGCCCTTTCGATGGTGACCGCCCTTGGGGGCCGACCACGGCAGCGCGCCGAGGGCCTCGCCACGATCGTTTCGCAGGACCGCGGTCGCCAGGTCGAGTGGGTCGAGGTCCACGTCGTGGGTATCGAGGGCGATCACGAACGTGGCTCCGGTCGCGGGTCCGGACCAGTCCACGACGACGGTCACGTCGCCGCCCTCGCTCGTCCGCCGACCGCCCTGTGCGGCGGGCTCGAACGATGTGGAGGGTGCGGAGGAGTCGGAGGTTCCCGTCGAGCACGCGGAAACGACAACCAGGAACGCCAGCGCACCAGCGAGCCGTTGGTTCACGTGCACGTCAGCACCCTCGGCCAGGCGCCTGAATCGGGCATGAGCGAGACCTGAGACCCGTCACATCGACCCACCTTCGCGACCTCGTCAGCCACGCGCCGGGAGGGTGACGGTGGCGACAGCACCTCCGCCGTCGGCGTTCGCGAGCTCGATCGTCCCCCCGTGCGCCTCGACGATCCACCTCGCGATCGCCAGGCCGAGCCCGGTCCCCGTGGGCCTCAGCGCTCGGGCTCTCCGCCCGCGGTAGAGGCGTTCGAACAGCCGATCGCGCTCGTCCGCGTCGAGCCCGATGCCGGTGTCGGCGACCCGGATCGTCGCCCGCCCCGCGTCGACCGCAAGGCTCGCTGTCACGATCCCGCCGTCGTGCGAGTAGCGGGCGGCGTTCTCGAGGAGGATGCCGATGAGCTCGCGCAGTCGGTCCTGATCGCCATCCACGACGACGGGTTCAACCGCGTCGAGCGTGATCCGGACATGCGGCGAGGCCTGACGCTCGCGACGCACGGATTCGACGAGGATGGCGTCGAGCTCGACCGGCCCGAGCTCGAGCCGGAGTCCAGCCTCCGCCCGTGCCAGGGACAGGAGGTCGGCGATGAGGCGCGCCATCCGGTCGGCCTCCTCACGCGCGTCGTCGAGGATCGCCCGTCGCTCCTCGTCCGGCAGGCTCGCGCGATCGGCCAGGTCGAGGTTGGCGCGGATCGTGGTCAGCGGCGATCGGAGCTGGTGCGAGGCATCGCCGAGGAAGTGCTGGAGGGCCGCATGGCTCTGCTCGAGGGCCCCGAGCATCTCGTTGAACGCCGCGGCGAGCTCCCCGACCTCGTCCCGACGCTGCTCACCCTGGAGCCGCGCGGCGAAGTCGCCCGAGAGCGAGATGGCGCGGGCGGTGTCCGTCACGTCGGCGACCGGCCCCAGGGCTCGGCGCGCCAGCGCGAGCCCGATCGCGGCCGCGAGGCCGGTGACCATGGCACCGCCCGCCACGAGGGCCGTGCTGATGACCGACAGGAGCTCGCGCATCGGGCGGGTGGAGTCGGCCCAGGCCACGTAGCCCACGGGCGCTCCACCGGCGAGCCCGATGGGCTCCACGGCCAGGCGGACCACGTCGCCGTCGATGTCGACCGCGCGGACCGCGTGGCGATGCTCCGCCGCGGCCGCGAGGTCGAGCGCCGAGGTCGGGAGGTCGGGCTTCCCCGGCGGAGCGGAGTCGGTCACCTCGCGGCCGGCGGAATCCAGCACCACCACCCGGCCCCCGGTGGAGGCGAGCTGGGCGAGGAGGCGCTCGTTGGGCTTGAGCGACCCGTCGGCGGCGACGTCCTGCTCGAGGGCTCCGGCCGCGTGCTCGGCGTTGGCGATGAGGGCCGCGTCGAAGCCGAGCGCGAGCTGGTCGCGGAGGACGATGTAGACGGTCGCCCCGAACAGGGTCAGCCCGCTCGCGAGCAGCGCCGTGTAGATCAGCGCGAGTCGCGCCCGGATCGACAGCTGCGGACGGGTGCGGGTCACGCCTTGAGGACGTAGCCCGCACCACGAACCGTGTGGATCAGTCGGGCCTCACCCGCTGCCTCGAGCTTGGTGCGGAGGTAGCGAACGTACACCTCGAGTACGTTCGACTCGCCGCCGAAGTCGTACGACCAGACGTGGTCCATGATCACCTCCCGGGTGAGGACCTTGCGCGGGTGGCGCATGAACAGCAGCAGCAGGCTGAACTCGGTCGTCGTCAGCGTGATCGCGCGCCCGCCCCGACGGGCCTCCCGGGCGTCAACGTCCAGCTCGAGGTCCGTGAACCGCAGGACCTCCCCTGCCGCTGCGGCCCGACGGCGCAGCAGGGCATGCACCCGCGCGAGAAGCTCCTCGATGCTGAATGGCTTGACGAGGTAGTCGTCGGCACCGGTCTCGAGGCCCTCGACCCGATCCCGGACGTCGTCGCGGGCGGTGAGCATCAGGATCGCGAGCTCGTCCCCGGCGGCGCGGAATCGCCGCGTCACCTCGAGCCCGTCGATCCCCGGCAGCATCACGTCGAGGACGACGAGCGCCGGCAGGTGCTCACGGGCCTGCTCGAGGCCCTCCTCGCCCGTGGCGGCCTCGACGACGCGGTAGCCCTCGTAGGCCAGCCCCCGGCGGACCGCTGCCCGGATCCTCGGATCGTCGTCGACGACCAGGATGCGCGTCGCGTCGCTCATCGCCATGACTCCGGCCGGCCTTGCGGCCGCTTCCGCTCCGCTAGGGCACCGACACGGCCGCGGCGGGTCGCGAGGTCGCCGCGGCCGGTCCGCGAGCCGACTCGAACCGGCGCAGTCGGAGGGCATTCGACACGACCGTCACGGAGCTCAACGCCATCGCACCGGCCGCGAGGATCGGATCGAGGAGCAGCCCGGTGAACGGATACAGCGCACCCATCGCGACGGGGATGAGGACGACGTTGTAGGCGAACGCCCAGAAGAGGTTCTGGCGGATGTTCCGCATCGTCGAGCGTGACAGGGCGATGGCCGTCACGAGGCCCCGCAGGTCCCCGGACATCAGGGTCACGCCGGCGGATTCCATGGCGACGTCGGTGCCGGTGCCCATCGCCACCCCGACGTCGGCCGAGGCCAGGGCCGGGGCGTCGTTGACACCGTCGCCGACCATGGCGACGGCCTTGCCCTCGGCCTGGAGCGCCTTGACCGCCGCGGCCTTGCCGTCCGGGCGGACGTCCGCGAGCACCCGTTCGATGCCGACGGATCGGGCGATCGCCTCGGCGGTCCGGCGGTTGTCGCCGGTCAGCATCGCGACCGAGATTCCCAGTCCGTGGAGCGCCGCGACGGCGTCCAGTGACCCTGACTTCAGGGTGTCAGCGATCGCGAGCACCCCGGCCGCATCCTTGCCGACCGCGGCGAACACGGGCGTCTTCCCGTCGGCCGCGAGGCGGTCGGCCTCGGCGACGAGCGCTCCGAGCTCCACGCCCCGCTCCTCCAGGAAGCCGGCGCGACCGACCAGGACCGCCGTTCCGGCGACGGTCGCGACGACGCCGCCACCCGGCACGCTCTCGAAGGCCTCGGCCGTGGGAACGTCCAGGTGTCGGGCCTCGACCGCCTCGCGGACGATCGCGTCCCCAAGGGGATGCTCGGAACCCCGCTCCGCGGCCGCGACGAGGGCCAGCAGCTCGGACTCGCCGGGCGCGTCCGGGGCGCGGACGATGTCGGTCACCCGCGGCTTGCCCTCGGTCAGCGTGCCGGTCTTGTCGAGCACGATCGCGCGGACCGAGCCGAGCCGCTCGAGCGCCTCGGCGTTGCGGAACAGGATCCCGTTCTCGGCGCCCTTGCCCGTGCCGACCATGATCGAGGTGGGCGTGGCCAGGCCGAGGGCGCAAGGGCAGGCAATGATCAGGACCGCGACCAGGTTCAGCAGCGCCAGGTTGAACGCCGGCGCCGGACCCAGGGCGAACCACGCGACGAACGTCAGCGCGGCGAGGACGAGCACGGCCGGGACGAAGTAGCTGGTCACCACGTCGGCCAGGCGCTGGATCGGGGCCCGCGACCCCTGCGCCTCCGACACGAGGCGGATGATCTTGGCCAGGACCGTGTCGGCACCGATGCGGGTGGCCCTGAACGTCAGCGTCCCGGTGGTGTTGAGGGTGCCGCCGACGACGAGATCCTCGAGGCGCTTCGCGACCGGCAAACTCTCGCCGGTGATCATGCTCTCGTCAACGCCCGAGGCGCCCTCGACGACGACGCCGTCCACGGCGACCGTCTCGCCCGGGCGGACGCGGACGAGATCGCCCACTCGGACGTCCGCGATCGCGACGTCCAGCTCCACGCCCGCGCGGACCACGCGCGCGGTCCGCGGCGCCAGCCCGATCAGGCGACGAATGGCGTCAGAGGTGTGGCTCCGGGCGCGGGCTTCGAGGAACCGGCCCAGTAGGATCAGGGTGATGATCGCGGTCGAGGTATCGAAGTAGAGCGGCAGCCCGGCGCCGTCCATGCCGAGGCCGGCATCCATGAAGAACCCCGGGAAGAGGATCGTCGCCACGCTGTAGCCGTACGCCGCCGACGTGCCCACCGCGATCAGCGTGTTCATGTCGGCGGCGCGGTGCCGGAGGGCCTTCCAGGTCCCGACGTAGAACGGCCAGCCGGCCCAGAACTGGACCGGCGTGGCGAACGCCAGCTGCACCAGCGGCTCGGACAGGATCGCCGGCAACCACGGCGCGACGGTCATCCGGGCGAGCGCGAGCAGCAGCGGGATGGTCAGGAGGGTGGCGACCACGAGGCGCCGGCGGAGGTCGGCCACGTGGCGGGCAGCGGCCTCGTCACGCTCGTGGCGGGCCTCGGCCGCGGCCGTGACGTCGATGGCATCCGCCGAACTCGCGGCATCCTCGACGCGCGCGACGTAGCCGGCGGCGTCGACAGCCGCCACGAGGTCCGCGACCGTGATGCGGTCCGCGTCGTAGCTGACCGTGGCCGACTCGGCGGCCAGGTTGACGTTCGCGTCCTGGACACCCTCGACCTTGCCCAGGAAGCGCGTGATCCGGTTGACGCACGAGGCGCAGGTCATGCCCTCGATGGGGAATGAGACGATCTCGATCCTTGGGAGGGCGGTCATGTGGTCTCCACGGGTTGAGGGCGGTCAGGGCGTCGGTGACGACGGGGTGAGGGACGCGTTCGGGTTCTTCGGGTCGAAGCCGGCTGGCGGCTCGACGATCGTGATCCGGCCGCCGTACATCCCCATCGCGCACGAGTAATCGATCCGGCCGGCGGGCAGCGCCGGCAGGTCGAACGTGTTCGGACCGAGGCGCAATCGCACGCCGAAGTCGAAGCGCGGGATGATCACACTGGCGGCGCACGACGACGTGGTCCGAGACTCGATCGTCCAGCGCGTCGGGACGCCGGCGTAGATGGCAACGTTGGAGGGGCTGTAGCCGCCACCCTCCTGGTAGGTCGTCAGCAGCTGCGTGCCGTCGTTGGCGAAGGTCACGTTGGGAACGGCCGCGGCGACGTCGCCGATGACGAGCGACGGGAGGTCGATCCCGGACAGTCGGATGCCCGATGAGACGTTGACGAAGGCGAAGGCCAGGACCACGACGCCGACGAGCCGCAGCAGCGTCGGCCGGGCCGCCGCCGGCACGACCACCGGCAGGCCGGCCATCGCCAGGAGCCCGGGCGCCGTTCCGATCGCGAAGGCCCCGAGGAGTGCGCCACCGAGCAGGGGCGAGCCGGTCGACAGGGCGTAGATCTGGACCGCCTGGGTGAAGCCGCACGGGAGGAAGAACGACGCCGCGCCGAGCGTCGCGGCCCGTCGGTCGGAGTAGGGTGCCGATCCGTCGCCAGCCAGGCCCAGGCGGCGCCCGAGGCCCATCGGCAGCGTCGGCGACCATCCGGCAAGCCGCGGGGACAGGCCGGTGAGCCGGGTCCCCAGGAGGGCCATGACCAGGCCCACGGCGACCATCAGCACGGCGGTGAGCTGCGGCGGCATGGTGATGCTCGCGCCGACCGCTCCGAGGCCGGCCCCGAAGGTCGCGTAGCCACCGACCCGGCCGAGCACGAAGACGACGCCCGGGCGCATCTGGGCGATCGTGCCGAGCTCAACCTCGGCGGCGGCGCGGGCGCGCTGGAAGCCCGCGGACAGGGCCAGGACGAGCCCGCCGACGAGGGCCATGCAGGTCGAGAAGCCGGCCGCGAGGCCGAGCAGCAACGCGACCAGGATGCCGCCCTGGGAGAGGTCGCCGACGCCCGAGGTGAGGTCGCCGATGCCGAGGACCTGGGCCACCAGGGCCAGCACCACGACCAGGGCGACGCCCGCGACCGCGGTCATCCAGACACTCTCGTCGCGGGCGACCCAGGGGGTCTCACCGATCTCGTAGCCCGCGGCCTGGACCGCGCGATCCAGGGCGGCCAGCCGGATCGGGCCGACGCTTTCCACCTCGGCCCGGCCGCGTGGCGCCGACACAGTGACCCGCACGACGTTCGAGATCCGCGAGACGTGGCGCTCGATGCGATTCTCGCAGGAGCGGCAGGTCATCCCGAGGATCGGAACGATCGTCGTGTACACGTCGTCCCCGCGCGCTGCTCGCCGGTCGGCCACCGCGCGCTCGACGTCGCGAGGGGTGGAGCGAGGCGCAGCGGCCCGAGTCGGAGCTGGACCCGCCGGCGGCGCGACGCGCCCGGTGGAGGAGTGCGCCCTTCGGCGACGACGGGACATGGGACGCGCCTCCCTATCGACCGAGGATCCGGGCCAGGAGGCCCCGCGGCCACGTCCCGGAAACCGGCACGGCGGCCTCGAGCCGCGGTTCATAGCCGGCATCGCGGATCGCCGACGCCAATGCCGCGTCGGTCGCCAGCGCTGGATCGCGACGAACCGTGACCGCCTCGTCGGCCAAGTCAACCCGCACTGCCTCGACTCCGGGCAGCCGCTTGACCGCCCGGGTGATGCGGCCGACACAGGTGCTGCAGGTCATGCCCAGGACCGGGAACCGCAGGCTCTCCCGGGCGTCCGCGGGGGTCACCGAGGTCGTCACATCGACACCATCAGCCCGAAGCTCATGGCGATCACGGCCAACGCGAGGCCGGCCTTGACCCATGGCGAGTTCGAGCGGTTCCAGCGACCCAGCTGGCCCAGCACGCGGCGCTCGCTGACCGCGAGGAGCAGGATCAGGAGTGGGGCGATGAAGGCCAGGTTGTAGAGGGCAAGGAGCGCGATCCCGGTCGGACCGCCGCCCGAAGCGTGGAGGACGGCCGTGATCTGGAGGTACATCGCGCCGGAGCAGGGCACCGTGCAGACCCCGACCAGCACGCCCGCGACGAGCATCCCGCCGAGGCCGCCACGCTCCATCGCTCGCTGCATCCGGCTGTGGGTGCCGACGGGCGCCATCATCGATGGCCCGACGCCGGGCAGGAAGACGTCCTTCAGCATCCACAGCGCCATCAGCAGCGCCAGGATCGAGGCGCCCCGGGCGACGAGGTGGTCCTGGCCGAGCCAGCTCAGGAACGACAGCAGGCCGAGGCCGATGATGAAGTACGTGACCAGCACGGCGCCGACGTACAGGGAGCCGGCGCCGAGGAGCCGGCGGCGGGCGACGGCCGTCGGGCTGCCGTCGGCGGTGACGGCGTTCACGAGGGTGAGGGTGAACGTCGCGAACAGCACCAGCAGCGCGAACGCGCACGGGTTGAAGCCATCGAGGAAGCCAGCCGCGAGGACCGTCGGGACCGTCAGGCCGCCGAACGCGGCGGTATCGAACGGGACCGCGGCGACGTAGACGGACGCGCCCAAGCCGACCGTCACGAGCAGGCCGACGAGGACGAGGAACGGCCGCGGCAGGCCTCCGGCCAGCGACGATCCGGCGACCGCCGAGAGGCTCATGCCGCGTCGGCCGGCTCGACGACGATCTTGCCGTGCATCGTCGGGCTGTCCTTCCCGCCGCAGCACGAGTCGCAGTAGACGTCGTACTCGCCGGGCTTGTTCGGGACCATCCAGTTCACGTCACGCCGGCCCTCGGCCGGCAGTGACTCGTTCAGCCCGAGCTCGGGCGAGATCATCGTGTGGACGCCGCCATCGAGGTGGACCGCCGCGTCGTTCGTCCACCAGTCGAGCGTCACGACCTCGCCGGCCTTGACCCGGATCGTCGACGGCGTGAAGCCGGCCATCGAGCTCTGGACGTTGATGACGCCCGTCCGACCGGTGTCGCGGCCGAAGAAGTCGCCGAGCGCGAGATAGGCACCGGCGCCGAGGACGACCACCGCGAGCACGCCGAAGACGAGCTTCTGGGCCCCGTCGCCCCTGCCCCGCGTGCCCCCGCGCAGGCGGGCCCGGCGCTCGCGCCGGCGCTCCGCGATCACCTCGTCGCGGCCGGCACGTCGAGTCTCGGGTTGGGTCGTCATCTCGGAACCTCCGGTGATGAGCCGAGCAGCTGACGAGCGTGCTCGAACTCGTCGGGCGTGATCTCGCCACGGGCGAGCCGGTTGCGGAGGATCTCGAGGGCTTCGTCACGGTCGGACCGTCGCGGCTCCCGGACCAGGAACCACGTGACCGCCGCGAGGACGAGGATCCAGCCGCCCATCCAGAGCCAGGCCCAGGGGTCCATCGGCCAGCCGAACATCATCGCGAGCCTCCTTGGCCCACCACGATGCGGCGCACGGATCAGCCCCTCGTCACGCGGCGGCTAGGCGTTCCTCAAGGTTCGGTCAAAGCCGGGACGGGCAATTCAACGACGAACGTCGAGCCCTGCCCCGGACCGGGGCTCTCGGCCCACGCCCGGCCGCCCATCGCCGTCGCCAGCGCAGCCACGATGGCGAGGCCGATGCCCGTCCCGCCCAG
>JBQGDI010000106.1:0-5912 GCA_052038965.1 Candidatus Limnocylindrales bacterium
CGACGCCAGGTCCCGGCGCTCGCGAACCGTCGGCCGGGGGCGTACGCGGAGCGCTGACGCCTTCCGCCCGGGGTCAGCGGATGAGCTGGACGCCGAGGGCCTTGGAGCCGGTTCCGGAGCCCACCCCGGCGCCGACCGTGCCGGTCGCGAGGATGTCCCGGAACGTGCCGACGATGCAGGCCGTGGCACCGTTGCCCGCGTCGCACTGCGCGGCGTTCGAGCCGGCGATGTACGCGGCCTGGAGCCCGCCGCATGTCGCGGGCGAGCACAGCTCCAAGAACGCGAAGCTCGGCATCCGGTACCACAGCGAGGTGCCCTGGCCGCCAAGGTCGCCCGGCGGGCAGCCGAAGTTCGGTGGGGTCAGGACCGCCGGCACCGAGCTGTCCGGATCGGGGTCGCCGGGATCGGGACCGCAGGTCAGGTCGAACTGGGGCACGAGCACGATCTTGCCCTCGTGGCTCCGGATCGCCTCCTCGATCGTGACGGCGCACTGGCCGCCGCCGCCGTTCGTGTTGCCGGTCTGCGTCACGTACTGCCAGGACGGAAGATCGACCGCGGGATTGTCGGCGACGAGGATCGAGCAGACCAGCTCCTGCGCCCCGCCGGTCGGCGGGTCCCAGTCCAGCCAGCCGACGTTGCCCGCGCTGTTGCTGCAGAGGGGGATCTTGACGATCGTGTTCCATGTCCACGGCAGGCCGGTGTCGGTCGGGTTCGGGGCGTTCGTCCCGTCGCATTCGATCGTGTTGACCGGGATGGCCAGGGGCAGCAGGGCGCAGTAGACGCCCTCGCTGGCGTCGCAGAAGCCCTGGAGGTAGCCGGTCACGGCGGTCGCCCGGGTCGAGATCGTGAACGTCGGGATGCCGATCGCCCGGGCGACGTAGGCGTCGAGGATGGTCTCGGCGATGACCATGACGCCCGCCACCGGGCCGACCTGTCGGTTGGGGCAGTCGGGCGTCGTGGCGCTGCCGCTGGGCAGCAGGCCGCCGATGTTGCCGACCTCGAGGGCACTGGCGAGGTCCTCCCGCCCGTCCGCGTCGAGCGCGGCCGTCCCGTCCGGCTTGAGCGGGATCCCGCAGATGTCCGTGTAGAAGGCCCGCCCGACTGCCATGTTGTTGGCCGTGGCCGTCTCGGCCAGCTTGGCCGCGATCGCCGCGTCCCAGCCGCCGACCGGCTCGGTGGCACCGGCGACACGGTGCGCGAGCAGGATGGCCCCGGCCTCGGCGGTCGCATCGGCCCCCGACTGCGAGATCCGCTGGTGAGCGAAGACGTTCCCGCCATCGATGATCAGCGCCAGCAGCGCGATGGCGACGGCGACGCCGGCGACCATGACGACGATCGCCTGGCCGGTCTGGCCCGACTGGCCGGCCTGGCCCGACTGGCCGGCCTGGCCATGGCGCCTCACGGGAACACCCGCTCGACGGGCATCTGCGACGTCGCGCTCATCGAGATCGGGCCCAGCACGACGTTGACGAGCGGCGTCACCGGCGTGAAGTCGTACACGACGGTCACCGAGGCGATGCAGCCGACGCGGGGCGTGGGCGAGCAGCTGAGGGTCGTCCCGGCCGGGGCCGCGAACGACAGGCTCACGTCGGCGGCGTCGACGCCCAGGGCCGCCCCCGCGGTGACCGTGCAGCCGACGACCGACCAGTGGGCGTCGGCGGGATCCTCGATCGGCCGGCTCGTGTCGCACTCGGTGGCGTAGGTCAGCTGGTTGACCACCGCGACGCGCGCGCCCTGGCGAGCGGCGTTGGCGATCGTGGTGTAGGCGTGGACCGCGCGGCCCATCTCGACGAACACGACGATGACGAACACGACGATCG
This sequence comes from Candidatus Limnocylindrales bacterium, assembly GCA_052038965.1. GTDB lineage: Bacteria > Chloroflexota > Limnocylindria > Limnocylindrales > CSP1-4 > UBA5189. The sequence continues at coordinate 1,821 of JBQGDI010000106.1, forward strand.
GCAGGACGATGGCGAACTCCGCCAGCGCCTGGCCGGTCGCGCTCTGTCGGCCGAGCCTCATGGCGTCACCGTCATCGTCGAGGAGCACAGGACGATCGTGTTCGGCGTCAGCGACTGGGTCCTGATGGCGTAGTGGGGCGGGACGAGCGGGCTGAAGATGAGGTTCGCCGCGGCGAAGCCCGCCCCGGTCCACTGGCCGACCGCCGTGCGCGTCGTTCCGTTGAGGTTGGGCACGGTGCACGTCGGCGGCGTCGGGCTGGGGACCGCGGTGGCGGTCGTCGAGGGAGCTGGCGTCGGCGTCTCGTCTGGGTCGTCCGTCGATGCCGGCGTGGCCGTTGGACTGGGCGATGGCGTCGGGGCGGTCGAGGCGAGCGGGACGCCCATGATGGTCCCGGTCCGAATCGGGAAAGCCGACGCGGCGGTGATCGAGACGTTGCCGCCGACGAGGAGGCTGATGATCGGCGTGATGACCGGGAACTGGCAGGTGATCGAGACCATGGCCGGCGACCCGATACCGGTGCCGTTGGGGAAGGACGGCGACGGCACGATGCCCGGCATCGTGCAGTTGATGTCCGTCGTCTCAGCCAGGATGAGGCCGCGGAACTCGGCCTGGGCCACGAGGTTCGGCGTCGCGCCCCAAGCCGTCGGGTTGATGGCCGCGTAGTTGGCGCCCTCGCGGACCGCGTTCGTCAGCGTGACCCAGCCGAGGAACACCCGCCCGAAGTCCACCCCGAACAGGACCAGCAGCAGGAGCAGCGGCAGGGTAATCGCGAATTCGGCGAGGCTCTGGCCGGCGCGGCGATCGGGTCGCGGGCGTGCGCGAAGGACATGGCGGAAGCTCGATCTGGCCATCACCCGGAGCATTCCGCAAGGGCCTTGCCCGCGGCCTTTCTCCGTGGTCACGGTCAGGCCGGCATTTGGTACTACCGGCCCGTCCCGGCGAGCGCCTCCGTCGCCCGGCCGCACCGGCGACGCGCGCACTCTGGGCCGGGGAGCGTCAGGGTTCGGCGGGCGCCGGCGCCTCCCCCGGCAGCACGATCGTGAACGCCGCGCCGCGCGACCCGGCTCCGGAAGCCGCGCCGGGATCGACCGCCTCGAGCACGAGGTCGCCGGCCATGGCCCGGCAGAGCGAGCGGGAGACGTAGAGGCCCAGGCCCGTCCCCTCGACCTGGCCGGACGTGGAGCCGCGACCGTAGCGCTCGAAGACGCGCTCGCGGTCCCCCGACGGGACGCCCGGGCCTTCGTCGCGGATCGTGACCCCGACCTGCATCGTCTCCGGTCGTGCGAAGACCGTCGCCGTCACCGCTCCGCCGCGGCCGTGGCGGACCGCGTTGTCGAGGAGCGCCCACAGCACCTGGTCGAGCTGGTCCGGGTCGGCGATCGCGAGCCAGCCCGCGGCCCCGTCGTGGAGGCTGAACGGCACGTCGGCGGCGCCGAGTGCCTCCCACGCGCGGCGGACGCGTGCCGCCAGGCCGAGGACCTCGGTCCGCGGTCGCAGCGTCCCGGCTTCCAGGCGGGACACGGCCATCAACTGGCGGACGATCCGGTGAAGCCGCTCGGCCTGGTCGACGATGATCGACAGCCTGCGGTCAGGCCGCTCCGCCGCGACCGCCTCGGCGTAGGCCCGGATGCTCGTCAGCGGCGTCTGGAGGTTGTGGCTGATGCCGCGCAGGAAGTCGTCCTTGGCCGCGTCGAGCTCGCGCAGCCGTCGCGCTTGCTCCTCGACCTGGCCGAACAGCTGGACGTTCCGGATCGCGACCGCGACCTCGCTGGCGTACAGCTCCAGCAGATCCTGGTCTGCCGCGTCCCAGGTGCGGGTCGCCGGAAGGCGACCGATGATCACCCCGAGCCGCTCGTCGGGCAGGGCCAGGATCGCCCGGACGGGACGGGCCTCGCCGGGCACGACCTCCTCGGTCGGAACCTCGTCCGGATCGCCGAGATGGATGTAGGCATCGATCATGTCGAACGCCGTCCGGGCGCTCGCGGTGGCCTCGGTCACGAGCCGGTTCAGGCCGTCCCGGGGCGAGGTCGTGCCGATGGCGACGAGGATCCGTCCGAGCTCCTGGTTCCGGCGCTCGAGCTTGGCGGCGAGGCGGTTGTGGCTCTCCACCAGCCGTGCCAGCTCGTCCTCGCCGGCGACCTCCACCCGGGCCGAGAGGTCGCCCGCCGAGACCCGCTCGACGGCCCGCGACACTGCCTCGAGGGGTGCGGTCAGGTTGGCCGCCAGGAGGTAGGCGAGCACGACCGCGGCGACGAGCGCCACGGCGAGGACGAACACGACGACGCTGACGAGCGTCGGATCGGCGCCGCCGGTCGCCCAGACCTGGGCGCCGACGAGAACGATCGCGAACCCGGCCAACGGCACGAGCGCTGCGGCGATGAGCCCGAGCGTCAGCCGGGCCCGGAACGAGACGCCCGGTCCGATCCGCTGCGGGCCGCTCGCGGGGCCGGTCACGACCCGTCGGCGGCCGACGTCGACGGCACGAGTCGATAGCCCATGCCCCGGACCGTCACGAGGTGGACCGGGTTGTCCGGGTCCGGCTCGATCTTCTGGCGGAGGCGCCGCATCGTGACCCAGACGTAGGACGGGTCGGCGTCGTCGGTGTCGCCCCATCCGCGATCCAGCAGGGTCTCGGTGCTGACGATCTTGCCGAGGTTCGCGGCCAGCGCGTAGAGGAGACGGGATTCCGTCGGCGTCAGCTGGACCGGCTCGCCCCGGACCGTCGCGGTTCGCCGGTGGAGCTCGAGCTTCAGGTCCGGGCCGACGACGAGCTCCCTGCGCGGCACCTTGTCGCCGATTCGCCGGAGGACCCGCAGGACCCGGGCGCGCAGCTCGGGGTAGTGGTACGGCTTGGTGACGTAGTCCTCGGCGAACTCCTCGAGGAGGTCGGCCTTGGAGTCGGCCGTGTCGATCGCCGACAGGACGATGATCGGGAGATCGGCCCGGGCCTTGATCTCACGAGCCAGGGTCAACCCGTCCATGCGGGCCATCATCATGTCGACGATCAACAGGTCCGGCCAGCCCGAGTCGAGGCGCCGCAGCGCCTCGATGCCGTCACGCGCGGTCTGGATCTCGAACCCGTCGCTCCGGAGCTGCTCGGCAAGCAGCACGAGGAGGTTCGGGTCGTCGTCGACGATGAGGATGCGTGGCGCCTGGGCCCCGCCGCGCCACCCTCCGGTGAGCATGGACCGAGGATATCGCCTCGATTCGGCTACGGCGCCTTCGGGTCGTAGAAGCGGCAGCGGGCCCGGAGCGGGCAGCGATCGTGGTCAGGCCTGCGAGCCTGGCAGACGACCCGGCCGTGGTGGATCAGGTTGACGTGAGCCTCGTGCATCTCATCCGGCTCGAGCATCGCGAGGAAGTAGTCGTGGGCCTGGTTGGCGTCGGCCTTCCGGGGAAGCAGGCCAAGCCGTTGTGAGACACGCTCGACGTGCCGGTCCACGGGCATCAGCGGCGTTCCGAACGAGAACAGCAGCACGACCGAGGCCGTCTTGACGCCGATCCCCGGGATGGCGGTGAGCCAGGCACGGGCGTCGAGGGCCGGCATCTCGCCGAGGAACTCCAGCGAGTAGTCGCCTCGAGCCTCGCGGATCGCGGCCAGCGCCGCCTGGATGGTCTTCGCCTTCGCGAATGGCAGGCCCGCCGGCCGGATGACCTCGACGAGCTCCGGGTACGGCGCGTTCTCGACGGCGGCCCAGTCCGGCGCGGCACCGTCGGGCAGCCCGACACCACCCCAACCCCGGCCCGGGGCATGGCGCTCGAGGGGACCGCCGGACGGGTAGGCGCGGCGCAGCGCCTCGAAGCCCTGCTCGGCGTTCACGTCGGCGGTGCTTTGAGTCAACACGGTCAGGACCAGCTCGGAGGTCGGGTCGAGGCGCCGCTCCCACGGCTGGGGCCCGTAGCGTGCCGCCAGCTCGTCGAGGACGAACCCGGTCAGGCCGGGACGCGTCCGAGCCAGGCGCCTGGCCCACGCGGCGTAGGGATTCGGCTTCCGGCGCTTCGGCTTGCGCTTCGGCCTGGGTCGGGCCTTGGCGATGGCGCCGGCCTTCGCCGGCGTCGCGGCGGGTCGTGGCTGCTCGGCCGTCATCGGC
>JBQGDI010000107.1:0-17585 GCA_052038965.1 Candidatus Limnocylindrales bacterium
CGGCCGCGATTCGTCCTCGCCTGCGGCGCCGTTGCCCTGGCGACCCTGGCCCTCGTGTACCTCGAGCTTCCGCTCCGCGGCGGGCCGCTCCGCGCGCCCCTCGTCTACGGCCATCCGGAGACGTGGGACGGCTTCTGGTACATCGCCCTGGCCCAGCAGTTCCAGGGCTCGCTCGGGAACCCGCTGGCCGAGCTGCCGGCGAAGCTCGAGGAGATCGTGACCCTCGCCGCCACGCAGTTTGGGGTGCTCGCCCTGCTGATCCCGCCGGCGCTCGTCGTCGCGGCCCGCCGGTGGCCCTCGTTCGCCCTCCTGACGGGCGTCGCGATGGCGACGACGCTGCTGTTCAACACCTCGTACACGAACGCCGACATCGAACGCTACTACCTCGGTCCCGTCCTGTGGGCCTGGACGTGGCTCGGGATCCTGGGCGGCGAGGCTGCCCGCTTCGTGGCCTCGCTGGTCGCGGACGAGGACGGCCGGTTGCGGGATCCGCTGCGGCGCGTGGGTCGCCGAACCCAGTTCGGCACGCTGGCCGCGGTCATCGCCGCGATCGTGCTCCTCGCGCCGAGCCTGCCGGAGCACGAGGCGCGACGCCGCACGGCCGATCGCAGCAACGACGTCGGCGCCGAGCGATGGCTGGAGGAGGCCCTGACGGCCCTGCCGCCGAATGCGGTCATCGTCAGCTGGTGGAGCACATCGACGCCGTTGTGGTATGCCCAGCACGTGCGCGGCGAGCGGCCGGACCTGTTCATCGTGGATGATCGGACGATGCTTGACCTTGGCCTCGGGCGCGCGCCGGATGTCATCGAGCGGTTCCTCGATGAGCGGCCGGTGTACGTCATCCGCCTCGACCGCGACCTGCCCGAGCTGACGGCCCGCTTCCAGATGGTCCAGGTCGCCGGCGCCGGCTCGACGGCCCTCTGGGACGTTCTTGGGCGCCTGGTGGCCGGGTCGTGATGAAGGGGCCCCTCATGAGCACGGCCGTCGAGCCGACCGGTCCGGGCGTACGCCTGGCCGAGCTGTCGTACTTCTTCCCGGCCCACAACGAGGCCGAGAACGTCCGCGGGCTGGTCGACGAGGCGCTGGCGACCCTGCCGGGCTTGGCCGAGCGCTTCGAGATCGTGATCGTCGACGATGGCTCTCGAGACGAGACGCCGAGGATCGCCGACGAGCTCGCGGCGGCGCACCCCGAGGTCCGGGCCGTCCACCACCCGACGAACCTCGGCTACGGCGCCGCCCTCCGATCGGGCTTCCGAGCCGCTCGGTACGAGCATCTCGGGTTCACCGACGGCGACCGCCAGTTCAGGGTCGCCGACCTCGGCCGGCTCATCGACCGGTTGGCCACGCCGGCCGACCCGGCGACGCGGCCCGACGTCGTCGTCGGCTTCCGGATCAAGCGGGCCGACCCGCCCCTGCGAACCATCTCCGCCAACCTCTACCGGCTCGCCAACCGGATCTTCTTCGGCCTCCGGGTCCGCGACGTCGACTGCGCGTGCAAGCTCTTCCGGCGCGATGCGCTGCGCGACGTCGCGGTCGAGTCGGGCGGCGCGTTCTTTTCGGCCGAGCTGCTCATCAAGCTCGGCGCGCGGGGACGCCGGATCGCCGAGGTCGGCGTGCCGCACTACCCGCGCACGGCGGGACGGCCGACGGGCGCCCGGCCGGAGGTGATCGTCCGCGCGATCCGCGACTTCTGGTCGCTGCGGATCCGGCTGTGGGCGGCGCCGAGGCGAGCCCTGCGTCGCGGATCGCCGATCCTCGCCGACGAGGCGGCCCAGCCCGGCTAACGGGCCCCGCGCCGACCTAGCTGCGGCGGCCGCCGCTCTCGCCGCCGGCGCCCGGGTCGACGTCGAGGGAGTTCACGAAGTCGCGGAACAGGTCGAGCCGTGGATCGGCCGGCTGGCCGCCGACCGACTCGAGCGGCACGCGCCGGCCGGTCGCTGGCCGCTCGTCGTCCTCCTCGTCCTCCTCGGTCGCGTCGGGATCCATCCCGAGTGCGGCCTGCGCCAGGACCTCTTCGGCGGCGTAGATCGGCGCCTCGACCCGGACGGCCAGGGCCAGCGCATCCGACGGTCGGGCATCGACCTCATGGGCCGTCCCGTCACGGTCGATGTGGATCCGGGCGTGGTACGTCTCGTCCGCGAGCTCGGAGATGACGACCCGTTCGACGCGGGCCCCGAGCTGCGCCAGTGCCGCCGCGAACAGGTCGTGGGTCAGGGGGCGCTCGGCCGACACGCCCTGGAGTCGCATCGCGATCGCGCTCGCCTCCCAGGGGCCGATCCAGATCGGCAGGTAGCGATCCCGCTGCGGGTCCTTCAGGATCACCACGTGGCGGTTCGAGAGCATGTGCACCCGCACGCTCTCGATCACCATCTCGACGAGTCGGTCCACGCCCCGATTATCCCATCGACGCCGATCGGAGGCCGCCCCGGGGACCGACGATTCGGAGTGCGAGACCGACGGCCAGGCCCATGACGAACCCGCCGACGTGGGCGAAGAAGGCGACCCCTCCCTGAGCCGTCTCTGCGTCGAGCGACGCGACGCCACTGACGAGCTGCAGCACGAACCAGAAACCGAGGACGATGAGCGCCGGCACCTCGGCCAGCTGGTAGAAGAAGCCCAGGAACACGAGCGAGACGATGCGCGCCCTCGGATACAGGACCAGGTACGCCCCGAGCGCCGCGGCGATCGCGCCCGAGGCGCCGACGAGCGGGGTCTCCGAGCCCGGGTCGATCCAGACCTGGGCCAGCGCCGCGACGATGCCGCCGGCCACGTAGAAGAGCAGGAACGGCACGCGTCCCAGCCGGTCTTCGACGTTGTTGCCGAAGATCCAGAGGTAGAGCATGTTCCCGAGCAGGTGGAGCCAGCCACCGTGGAGGAAGATGCTGGCCACGAGGCCCACGATCGCCTGGGACGCGAGGTCGCCGGCCCGGAGCGACGCGCTCACCTCGGCCGGCACGGCTCCCCATTCTCGGAAGAACGCCTCCAGCGCCCGGTCGCCGCCCTCCAACTGGACGAACAGCTCGAGCCCGAAGACGACGACGCAGGCGACGATCAGGGCCCGTGTGACGACCGGTGCGCGCCGGGTCGGATTGCGGTCCCCGAGCGGGATCACGCGGTCACGGCGTGACGGGCGAGGGGGACGTTCCGCCCGAGCTCACCGGGCTCGCTCCGGGCGAGCCACCGGGCTCGACCGCCAGCGGCTCCAGCACGACGCGATGGAGGCCCGTGGCGCTGATCCAGACGAGCGCATCGGGCTCGCCCGGCAGGCCGGGCTCGACGTACCAGTCGATGAGTCCACTCCAGTCCGTCGCCCCGCCCTCGAGACGGTACTGCTGGACGTACTCGCCGGTGGCCTTGTTGAGCGCGATGACGCGGCGGTTGTCGGGATCGAAACCGTACAGCAGGCCCTCGCGGCGCGCGCTGCCCGACGAGATCAGCGAGTACGCCGGTGGCGTGCGCAGGATGTCGTCCTCGGGCAGCTCCGCCTCCCAGCCCTCGCTCTTACCGCCGAGGAACCGCAGGATCTGGCCGCCGTCGGTGACCCAGATGTCGCCGTCGATGTACAGCGACCTGAAGCCGCTCACGTCGCGGGCGGTCGCAAGGCGCCCGCTCGGCGTCTGCGGGAAGCCGCTGCCGTCGGCGGCGGGCGGGTAGGCCAGGATCTGCTCGGCCGACGGGTCGACGACGTACAGGTTGTAGAGGCCGGCCTCCGCGTTCCGGACGAATGTGCCGATCGCGGTGACGTCGTCGCCCCATTCCGCGGCGCCGCTGACCTTGACGCGGGTGATCGTGCCCTTCCCCGCGGCGTTCGCCGGTCGCCAGCGCCAGACGACGTTCTTGACGTCGACCATCAGGAGGTCCCGGGCGCCGACCGACAGCAGCTTGGGCGCCGCCTGGGTCGCCCCCGCCGCCCGGTTGCCTTCCCGGAAGACGGCGGTCGCCTTGCCCTTGGCGACGTCGATCCGGTACACGGTCGCGGTCTTGGTATCGAGGACGAACGGCGCCCCGTCGGGGCCCCGGACCACGGTCTTCAGTTCGACGGCGGGCTCGGTCGGGAATGCGAAGACGTTCGTCGAGACGACCTCGATCACGCCGTACAGCCGGTCGAGCGCGGCGACGACCTGGCTCCGCAGCGGGTTGACGGTGCCGGCCGGGATGCCGGCGCTGCGCGCCCGCTCGAGCTGCTCGATCGCGTCGGTCAGCAGCTCCTCCGCGCGCCGCGGGTCCGTCTCCACCAGGTCGACACCGGGCGAGATGACGCGGCGGTAGTCCGCCCGGGCCTGCTCGAGCGCCTGCTGGCCGGCGTCCATCGAGGAGATGACCTCGTCCGCCGGCGCCCGTCCACCCAGGACGAAGACGGCCGCGCCGAGGCCGGCGACGACGACGACGAGCGAGAGGACGGCGACCGCCGCTCGCCGCTGCATCTCGCGCCGGGTGCTCAGCGGCGTCCCCCGGCGGGACGGGACCTATCGCGCGGGTAGCGCGTCCTGTATCCGGTGGAGGCGCGGGCCGAGGGCGCTGCCGGCACTGATCCGGGCCCAGCGGCCGGCCGACTGCGCAGCCGCGAAGCCGCCGGCAACCGAATCGGCCAGCGGGATCGGCGACCGATCGGGGATGCCGGCGAGCGGCTCGGCCGGCCGGACGGGGATGGGCGCGAAGCCCGCCCGCGACACGGCCACCTCGGCGGCCTCGACGACGAGGATCCCGTCGCTGCCCCGGCCGCCGACCGCGGCGAACAGCTTGCCGAGCTGCTCGGCCGCGGACTGAGGGTGGAGCTGGACGAGCGAGTCCTTCAGCGCGTCGGGTCCGACGACCCCGCTGACGTTCGGCGAGATGAGCATCAGCTGGTCGCCGACGCCGATCTCGCCGCGCCAGACGTCCGGGTCGACCTCGGCGGCCGGCAGGCCGTGATCGCGATTCGGGTCGGGCAGGGTCGACAGGCGGGCGCCCCGGTTGAGGTACGCCTCAGCCGGCCCGACGGTGCAGACGTACAGCTCGTTGTCGCGAACGACCGCGATGCCGACGCCGATCGGCCCCGCCACGTTGCCCAGGGCGCCCCGCTCGCGAGCGTGCGTCAACCGCTTGTTGGCCGCCTGGATCGCCTTCGTCAGGCAGACGCGGATCCCGGCCGATTCGTCGTAGTAGTACTCGCTCCGGATCGAGTCCGCGACGAGCCGCGTCGCCTCGCGCGCCCGGGTCCCGGGAACGCGGGACGTCACCAGCAGGTAGAGGTGGCCCTTGGTGCGGGTCTGGGCGCCGACGCGCGGCTCGACATGGAGGACCGTGTCCGGCGAATCGGCGGCGCGCTCGGGCTCGGGGACGACGCCGAGCTTCATCTGGATCCGGTGGGCCACTGGGTCCCTCTAGCCAGGCTGAAGGGTCGGGGCGGGGATTATCGCACGCGACTCCTCTCGGACTGAGGAGCGCGCCGAACCGTGACGCGCAGGCCCGACACCGGGGTTCCCGCCGGCGCGATCGAGAAGGCCTCGGCGAGCGCGGTCGCGTTGATGCGCAGCTCCTGGGCGACGATCGGCGCGTCGGCCTCGATCGCCAGGACGTCGCCCTCCACGCCCAGGGCCCGGCACGCGCCGTGCGCCGCCGGCGCCAGCTCGGCCACGATCGCGTCGAACGTTGCCACGGCGCGCGCCCGCCGGAGCTCGGCCTCCAGGCCGAGACGCGCTGCGGCCGTCGGGATCAGGTCCCCGATCCGGGACATCGGCCGGCGCCGGGGCCGCTCGTCGGTCACGAACCGGCCTCCCGGGAGCGCGCCGCCTGCCGGAGGGTCGCGCCGCCCGCGCCCGGCGTGACCTCCCAGGCCGTCGCCGCCGCGCGCAGCCCCGGGTCGAGATCGTCGAGGGTCGTCGTCGTCACGAAGGCCTGCGGGAGCTCCGCGATCCGCCGGACGAGGTGGGCCCGGCGCGCCGGATCGAGCTCCGAGAAGACATCGTCGAGGAGCAGCAGCGGCGGGCGCCCGTCGATGGCGGTCAGCAGGTCGAGCTCGGCGAGCTTGAGGGCCAGGATGGCCGTCCGCTGCTGGCCGCGCGAGGCGAAGTCGGCAAGGTCACGACCGGCCATCCGGAAGGCCACGTCGTCGCGATGGGGGCCGACGAGCGTCGTGCCGTTCCAGAGCTCCTTCTCGGCGGTGTCGGCGAGCCGTCGGGCGAGGGCCTCGCGAACGGGCATCCCGGCGGGCAGCGGGACGTTCGAGACATGGTCCAGCCGGAGCGACCCGACCGGCCCCTCCTCCGGCGCGATCTCGAGATGGGCCGCGGCGAGCGGCGCCGCGATGTGCTCGAGGAGCCGAAGGCGGGCCTCCACGACCGCCGCACCGGCATCGAGGAACGGGCGGTCCCAGTACCGCAGCTCGTCGCGAGAGGCCTGTTCCTCGCGGATCGCGCGGAGCAGGCCGTTGCGTTGCTGGAGCGCGCGGCCGTAGCTCGAGAGCTCGGCGGCATAGCCGGGAAAGGCGCTCGCCGCAAGCTGGTCGACCGCGGCTCGCCTGAGACCCGGCGGGCCGACGACCAGGAGCATGTCCTCGGGCGCGAAGAGGACCACCCGCAGCCGTTCCCCGAGCGCGCTGGCACGGCGGGCGACGCCGTTCACCCGGATCCGCTTGCGCCCACCCTGTGACGCGGTCGCCGAGCCGGGACGGACGAGCGCCACCTCCAGCGCGTCCTCGCCGATTCGCCCCTCGACCCGCGCCACGTCGGCGTCCCAGCGGATCAGCTCCACGTCGGTGCCGGCCCGGTGCGAGGCGCCGCGGGCGAGGACGACGATCGCCTCGAGGAGGCTGGTCTTGCCCGCGGCGTTCGGGCCCCAGATCAGCTGCGGGCCGCCACCGAACCTCGCCCGGAGCTCCGCGTACGCCCGGAACCCGGCGAGATCGAGTGCCTCCAGCTCCCCCGCCTCAGGAGGTCGTCCGGACGGGCATGACGACGTGGACGTACCGGTCGTCACCGATCGGCTTGAAGACGCCCGGTGCGAGCGGGCCCTGGAGCTCCAGGGCGAACTGCTCCGCGGCGACGTTCTGGAGCACGTCCGCGAGGTACTTGGCGTTGAAGGCGATCGACGTCCCGTCGCCCTCGACCGTCGCCTCGACCTGGCCGACATGGTCACCGACCTCGGCGTTCGCGCTGACGGTGATGCCGGCCTCGCCGTCGGCACTGATCTGCAGCTTCACGATGTTGGCCGACTCGTGGGCGATCAGCGCCGCAGGCCGGACGGCCCGGAGGAGCTCCTCGCGATCGAGCACCGCGCGGGTCGTGTGGGCCTTCGGCAGGACGGACTGGTAGTTGGGGAACTGGCCGTCGATGAGCCGGCTGACGAGGTCGATGCCCTCGACGTGGAACAGGACCTGGTTGCGGCCCTGGGCCAGCACCACGTCGACGGGATCGTCGGTGTCAGCCAGGATCCGGGCCAGCTCGTTGAGCGCCCGAGCCGGGATGACCACGCTCGTGTCGGCCACGGGGTCGAGGATCGGGATCGTCTTGACGGCGATGCGGTAGTTGTCGGCGGCCGCCAGGGTGACGGTGTCGCCCTCGAACCGGCACAGGACCCCCGTCAGGATCGGCCGGGCCTCGTCGGTTGCCGCCGCGAAGGCCGTTTCGTCGAGGGCCCGCTTCAGGGTGTTCTGGGCGATCCGGGTCGTCGGCCGCTCGCCCGCCATCTGGATCGAGGGGAACTCCTCGGCATCGATGCCCTTGATGTGGCTCTCGAAGCGGCCGGCGGTCAAGTGCAGCGTCTCGCCGGGCCCGGTCTCGAGGTCGACCCGGTCGCCACCCGACAGTGAGCCGACGAGATCGGCCAGGAGCCTCGCCGGGACCGTCGTCGCGCCATCGGTCTCGACCTTGCCCGGCACCCAGTAGACGAGACCGATCTCGAGATTCGTCGTCGTCAACCTGAGGCCGCCGTCCTCGGTCTTCAGGAGGACGTTCGCAAGCACCGGGAGGGTGCTCCGCGACGACACGGCGCGGCTGACCACGGACAGGCCGCGGGCCAGGTTCTCCTGCATGACCGAGAGCTTCACGTCACGTCACTCCAAGCGCGAAAGCGGGCGTCACCCGGTGGGTGGTGGTTCCTCCGCGACGGGCTTGCCGCGGACCGGCGCGGTGCCTCGTCTGGGTGTGTGTATCTTCGCCCATTCTCATGGGTCCGTCATCATCATCATCACGCTGTGGAGGGCGTGGATCGCCGTGCTCGGGCTCGCTCCGCCCGACCGTTGACCGAGCCAGGGCTGACGGTGGATGGCGCACCAGGCCCGGGTGACACGCTGCGCATCTGATCGTGGACAACGCATGGCCGGTGAGCGAGCCAGGGGCGCTCGCCCAGGCGATCGTCCACGCCCTCGTGCCAGGTTGTCCGACATTGCATCCGCATGACAGGGAGAGGACCGCACGTTGCGAGTCCACCGTCTATCCACGGGCCGTGATGGCCACGGTGGACAACTGCCCGCGGCCGGGCGTGGCCCGACCGGCGGCCCGGGGGCCGATCAGTCCGCGTAGATCAGCTCGCGGACGGCCGCGATCTCGCGGCGAAGCTCGTCGTTGCCGGCCGATTCGCGGCCGATCTTCTCGCAGGCGTGGAGGACCGTGGAGTGGTCTCGACCGCCAAGCTCGGCACCGATGCGCAGCAGCGAGACGTCGGTCTCCTCGCGCATCAGGAACATCGCGATCTGGCGCGGCACGACAATGGCCTTGTCGCGCTTCTGGCCGCGCAGGGCGTCGAGGCCCACGCCGTAGTACTCGGACACCGCCTTGGCGATCCGCTCGGGCGTGATCTGTCGCTTCTTGGGGTTGTAGAGGACGTTCGACAGGACGGCCTGGGCCAGCTCGATCGAGATCGGCATCGCGCCCATCGAGGCGTAGGCCACGATGCGGTTCAGCGCACCCTCGAGCTCCCGGATGTTCGACACGACCTTCCGCGCGATGAACTCGATGACGTCCGAGCTGATCGGGACAGCCCCCTCCTCGGCCTTGGCCCGGAGGATCGCGATCCGGGTCTCGAGGTCCGGCGCGGTGAGGTCGGCGATGAGTCCCCACTCGAACCTCGACCGGAGCCGCTCCTCGAGCGTCAGGATCGCCTTCGGCGGCCGGTCCGAGGACAGCACGATCTGCTTGCCGTCCTCGTGGATCGCGTTGAAGGTGTGGAAGAACTCCTCCTGCGTCCGCTCCTTGTCGGCGATGAACTGGATGTCGTCGATGAGGAGCAGGTCGATCCGCCGGTAGCGGCCCCGGAACTCGTCGATCTTGCCCTGCTGGATCGAGGTGATGAACTCGTTCGTGAACTTCTCGGAGGTCGCGTAGACGACGCGCTTGCGCGGGAACTTCGCGGCCACCTGGTTGCCGATCGCGTGCATCAGGTGGGTCTTGCCGAGGCCCACGCCGCCGTACAGGAACAACGGGTTGTAGGCGTGCCCGGGGCGCTCCGCGACGGACAGTGATGCGGCGTGGGCGAGCCGGTTGGCTGAGCCGACGATGAAGTTCGCGAAGGTGTAGCGGGGGTTGATGTTCGATGTCCCGCCCTCGCCACCGACGCGGCCGGGCTCGACGCGTACCTGCGGGGACGGCGCCGGCGCGATCCGCTGGCCCTCGCTCGCACCGGCCTCGACGGGGAACATCGAGGCGCCCTGGCCGTTCGCGGCGTCGGGCCCGTGCCCGTCGACCCCGTTCGATTCGACCGGCCCGACCACGAAGTCGACCTGGACGCTGTAGCCGACGATCCGGGCCAGGGTCTGCGAGATCAGTGAGCGGTAGCGGCTCTCCAGCCAGTCCTTGGCGAAGCCGTTAGGGACGGAGATGCGGAAGCGGCTGTCGTCGACCTCGACGAGCGCGGTGTCGCGAAGCCAGGTCTCGAAGTTGGCGGGCGACAGGGACACCTGCAGCTCACCCAGTGCGGCTCGCCAGACCTGCTTCGCGTCCATGGCTCGATCTGGAATCTCCGTTGCCGGGGCCTGGGCTGGGTTTGGCGGGGCGTGGCGCGGGATCGCGGGACACGGGCTCGAACGGGGCTCGGGACGGACGAGTTGGCCGCTGCCCGGGGTCGTCGGGGGGCGAAAGGTAGCACCGCGTCCCGGGACCCGCAAGGCGAATCCGCGATACTCCGGGGGAGTATATCAATCCCCACGCTGCCGGGCCGCGTTTGACGATCCTCGAACGCCAGACCTATGATCCGCCGGACGATGAACGCGCCACGCCCTTGACTCGGGCGCACGGCGCGTTTGCGTGCCTTCTGGGGTCGATACGGACGGAACCCCGAGGCCGAATGAAGAGGTTCCCGGTCAAGCCAGATGACGAAGCGTACCTACCAGCCCAAGAAGCGCCATCGCGCCAGGGAGCACGGCTTCCGCGCCCGCATGAAGACGACCGGCGGGCGGCGCGTCCTGGCGGCCCGCCGGGCCCGTGGTCGCAAGCGGCTGACGGCCTGACGTCCGGCAGCGGCCCTCGGCCGCCGCTGGTGATGCTCTCCCGTCCGCGAGACTTCGCGGCGCTCCAGGAGCGCGGAGCCACCCGCTCCAACCCGCTCCTCATCGCCCGAATGCTGCGGACCGAGCTCGGGACCACGCGGTTCGGTTTCGCGACCGGACGGGCACTCGGCTCGGCCGTGGTTCGAAACCGCGTCCGGCGGAGGCTCCGGGAGGCGATCCGGTCGGCCGGGCCGTGGCTGCGACCGGGCTGGGACATCTTGCTGATCGCGAGGCCGGCGATCACCGAGGCGGACCAGCGGAGTGTGGAACAGGCGCTGCGGCGCCTCCTGGTCAAGGGAGGCGTCCTGAACGAGGAGGGCGGGTGAGGCACGCTGCGGAGGCGCCGGACACTCGGGTCGGCATCCTGAGCCGGGTCGGCATCGCGATGATCCACGGCTACCGCTTCGTGTTCGCCTGGCTGCCGTCCGCCTGCCGCTACCAGCCAACTTGCTCGGTCTACACCGAGATGGCGATCGAGCGGTACGGATTGCTGCGGGGCTCCTGGATGGGCGCGAAGCGGATCGCCCGCTGCCATCCCGGCCGCCCCGGGGGTTTCGACCCGGTCCGGTGAACGACCGTCGGCTCCTCCGCCTCGGCCTCATGCTCGGCCTCTTGGCCGTGGTCCTGGTCGTCATCGCCGCATGCAACCCGATCCAGAGCCCGATACCCGGCACCTCGGCCGTGCCGGGCGCCTCGGCCGTGCCGGCCGCCACCCCGACCGCTGTCCCGTCCCCGTCCGCCCCCCCCCAGCCGCCCCCGTTCATCCTCCCGCCCGCGGCCCTGAAGGCCGACCCGATCAGCGTCCTGGCGTGGCTCTTCACGCCGATCTACCAGGCCTTCCTGCTGCTCCTCGTCGGGATCGACCTCGTCGTCCCGGACATCGGCATCGCGATCATCCTGACGACGATCATCGTCCGGACGGCGATGGTCCCGCTGATGCGCCGCCAGATGGTCTCGATGCGCCAGATGCAGGCCATCGGCCCCGAGATCCGCGAGATCCAGCGACGCTACAAGAACGACCGGCTGAAGGCGTCGCAGGCCCAATCGGCGCTGATGAAGGAGCGTGGGATCAGCCAGGCGGGCTGCCTCGTCGCCCTCCTGCCGCTGTTCCTGATCCTGCCGATGTACCAGGTCGTCCGGGAGGGCCTGACGGCTTCCGACATCACGCCGATGCTGACGGTCTTCGGCTTCAAGGTCCTGCCGGTGACGTGCGACCCGACCTCGGTCATGCCGTGCCTCGACCCGACGATCCCGTGGCTCGGTGGGATCAACGCGGCCCTCTTCCAGGGCTTCATCCCGCTGCCGTTCGAGCTGCCGATCCTCGGCGCAGGGATCTCGATCTTCGCGCTCGTCTACACCGTCATCCAGCTCGTCGCGTCGCGGATGGCCCTGCCGCCGCACGTCCCGGGCGTCCAGCTCGACCAGAGTGCCCGGACGCAGCGCGCGATGGCGATCTGGCTGCCGCTGATCACGATCCTGTACGGCAGCGTCATCCCCGTCGGGGTCTTCATCTACCTGATCGTGTCGACGATCTACCAGGTCATCCAGCAGTTCCTGACCACCGGCTGGGGCGGGATGTTCCCGCTCTTCGGCTGGAGCCCCGGCTTTGCCGTGGACCACAAACCGCGCTTCCCGGTCGCCGTGCCCGCGGCGGCCGCTCCAACCGCAACGCCATCGCGCCCGGCGGGAGCCCCGGCGCGGACCAAGCCTGAACGCACGGCCATCGACCGGAGTGCCTCGGCGGAGTCGACGATCCGCCGGCGCGGTCGACAGGGCCGGCGAGGGAGACGTCGATGAGCAGCAGTGCCTACCGAGAGTTCACCGGCAAGAGCGTCGAGGACGCCCTTCGCCAAGCTCGCGAGGAGTTCGGTGTCGGCCTCGACGACCTCGACTTCGAGATCCTGACGCCGGGCTCGCGGGGCGTCCTGGGGATGGGCGCCGAGCCGGCTCGGGTCCTGGCGGCCCCGAGATCCGAGCTCGGTGGCGCGGCCCCCAAGCGAGAGGCCGCGGCCGCCCGTCCGCTGCCGACGCCGCCGCGCGATCGCGAGCGCGACGACGATCGCCGGTCACGGGGCTTCGGTCGCGAGCGTGGCTTCGACCGGGACCGCGGCGGCCGGGGCGGTGGCTTCGACCGGGACCGAGATCGCGACCGAGGCGGACCCGGCCGGGACCGTGGCAGCTACGGCGGCGACCGGGACCGGCCGCGGCACGACGAGGTCGCCACTGCCGAGCGCCGCGAGCGCGGCGAGCGTTCGGAGCGGCCCGAGCGACCCCGCGAGGAGCGACCCCGCGAGGAGCGACCCCGGAGCCACGATCGCCGCGAAGACCGCGGCTCGCGGTTCGGTGGCGAGGCCCGCCGGGGCGCGTCGCTGAGCGAGCGCGAGGAGGCCGAGGTGGCGGCCGCACGCGGCTCGGTGGCCGCCGAGCGGGCCGAGCTCGAGGCCGCCGAGGCATCGCCCGAAGCGCTCGCGGCCGGGAAGGTCATCCTCGAGAAGCTGCTGGAGCACATGGGCTTCGACGTCCGGGTCGACGTCGAGTCCGGCGAGACCAGCCGGCTGAACGTGCTCGGCGAGGGACGGGAGCGGGACGAGCTCGGGGCCCTCATCGGCCGCAAGGGCGAGCGCCTGTCGGCCCTCCAGCACCTCGTGAACCTGATGCTGTCCCGGGAGATGGGCAGCTGGACGCGCGTCCTGGTCGACGTCGAAGACTACCGTGGCCGGCGCGAGCGCCAGCTTCGGGAGATCGCCAGTCGTGCGGCCGGTCGCGTCATCGAGACCGGCAAGATGCTCCAGCTGGAACCGATGCCGGCGCTCGAACGGCGCTGGATCCACCTCGCGCTGCGGGCCCATCCGGAGGTCGCCACGCAATCGATCGGCGAGGAGCCGAACCGTCGCGTCGTCATCGTCCCGAGAGGCTGATCCGTCACGGGCCCCAGGCGGGCCCGCGACCGCTTCAGGCCGCGCGGAACGCGCCCGTGACCGACAGGCGCGCGCCGGCCTCGTAGAACGCCAGCGTCCGGCGCATCGCCTCATCGCGGCGCCCGTCGCCCGCGGCGATCCGCCACAGCACCCGGGCGAGCTCCTCGGCCCGGAGCAGCAGCTCGCCCTCGGTCCGGGGAACCGGGATGTCCGCGTACGTCCGGCGCGGCTGCGGCCAGGCAACCGCCTCGGGTGGCAGTCGGGGGATCATCGAGAAGGCGACCCTCGCGTGCCCGGCGGCGAGCATCGAGCGACCGTCAACCGGACGGACCGCGGGCCGATCGTTGCGGCCCGCCGCGGCCGCCCGGACGGCGGCGGCCTCGAAATCGGCCCCAAGGGCCTCGGGCGTGCCGGGTCGCGGCGGGGCGATGATCCCGGCCCGCCGGACCAGCGTCCGGAGCTCCTCGGCGGTGAACGACCCGGCTCGCGCCAGCAGCGTCAGGCCATCGACGACGGCGTCGACGTGGGCCAGGGCCTCCCTTGCCAGCACCGTCCGGACCTGCTCCTCGTCCTCGGTCTGCTCGTACGCGACGGCGACGAGGACGGCGCGGGTCCGGCGACAGGTGTCGAGCAACCGGTCGAACGACGAGAAGGAGCTGGACGCGGCGTCGGGCGACGGCCGAGGCGGGAGCGGATCCGAGCCACCGGCAGCCATGGACGGATGGTGCCCGAAGTCGGCCGGCGGGGGCGCGCTAGGCGCCCGAACGGGGACGCAACAACCGCATGACCCCAGCATACGCGCCGCCGCGGCCGCCGCGGGTCAGCGCGAAAGTACGGCCTCGAGTACTGGGTCCCCGCCGGCGAGCCAATCCGTCGCCCGGGTCGGAACCGCGATCTCCGGCGCGATCGTCAGCCGTGGGTCGTCCGGCGCCGCGACGTAGCCACCCAGGACGCCACGGCCGAGGCGGGCTGACGCCGGAGCTCCGTCGGCGTCGCACCCACCTCCGCTCGGAGGGCGTGGACGAGGTGGCTCTGATCGGCGAACCCGGCGTCCTGGGCGACCCGGGCCACCGATTCCTCACCCCCGAGCAGCCGCTCGACGGCATCACGCACCCTCAACCGAAGACGGTACCGGCCGAGCGTGAGGCCATGGACGCGTCGAAAGATCCGGCAGAGGTGGTACGGCGACGCCCCCACCTCGGCGGCCAGATCGGCCAGCGAGCGTGGTTCGAGGTCGGCCGCGTGCAGGCACTCCGCGGCTCGCATCGCGAGACGCCGTTGGCCGGCGTTCGGCGGGCGGTCGCCTGACCGGGTCGTCGGGCCGCCCTCGAGGACATCGAGGAGGTCGGCGACGATCCCCAGCGCCAGCTCTTCGAGCGCGAGCGGATCAGGATTGGTCGCCAACCGATGGACGAGGCGTCGGTGTGCCAGGTCGAGGTCCGACGGGAGGAGGATGTCGGCACGACCCTGTCCGGGGTCGCCGCGACGCGACCGGCCGAGCGTGTCGATGGCGAATGGCGAGGGTGCCAGGGCGGTCGAGCGGTCCTCGGCCAGCGCGCGGTGCCGGACGCCGTAGGGCTCGGCCGTCCGGAGCATGACCGCCCGGTTGGCGTCCGCGAGGACCTCGCGCCCGCCATGGGTGATCGTGAATGCCCCCCGTCGCGCCAGGACGACGACGTCTCCCACGGGCCGCTCGAGACCCTTCGAGTCGTGCCCGTCACACCTGACGTCGAAGACCGTCACGAGGGCCGAGCGGAGGAGGGTCGTAACCGCTATCACGGCACGTGAAGGTTACTCGATCACGGTCGCCGGTGCCAGCCCTGGGTGCGCCGCCCCTGCGTCGAGGTGCGGCATCGCCAGGGCGGCCAGCGCCGGGCCGGCGATCATCGCGATGGCGACGAGGAGCGCCACCTCGAGCCCGAGCCCGCTGATCGCGAGGCCCGCGACGAGGCCGCCCGCGGGCGGCGTCGACTGCATCATCGTCCGGAGCAGCGCGAAGACTCGGCCGCGCAGCTCCGGCGCGATGACGCGCATTCGGACGGTTTGAGCCCAGATCGTGAGCGGCGAGGTGGCGAGCCCGAAGGTCAGGCCGACGGCCAGGGCACCGGGGAGGGCGGGCCGCAGGAGGAGGCCGGCGAGCACGGCACCGCCGAGGAGCTGCGCCAGCGCGATCGCCCGGACCAGCCGCCTCGGTGTCGCGACGGCCCCGACCGCGACCGAGCCGACGAGCAGGCCGGCCGACATCGCGGCCAGCAGCCCGCCGTACGCGGCGGCATCGGCCGTCAGCACCACGGCGACGTACATCGGCAGCGCAACGGTCACGACCCCCTCGCCGACGTTCGCGGCCATGAACATCAAGGTCGTCGCCAGGATCGCCGGCGAGCGGACCAAGAGTCGGGCGGCGTTGCCGATCGTCGCCCCGCCTCGGCCGCCTGGCGCGGCCCGCGACGCATGTCGGGGCCGACGGATCGCGAGGAGGCAGGCCAGGAACGCGAAGTACGTCACGGCATCGAGGCCGACCACGGCGGGAGCACCGACGATGGCGACGAGCACGCCGGCGAGTGCCGGGCCGACGATCCCGCCGGCGCCGTACGACATCGACTCCATGGCATTCGCGGTCGTCAGCTCATCCTCGTCGACGAGTGACGGGATGAGGGCCGGCACGCCGGCCAGCGGAACCATCTTCAGGAGCCCGTAACCACCGGCCACGACGAACAGCCACCACGTCGGCACGCCGCCGGCGAGCTCGAGGACCGGCACCGAGGCCATGAGCAGGCCCCGGGCCAGGGTGTCGATGGCGAGCACCCCGACGCGGTCGAAGCGGTCGAGGACGACGCCGGCCGCGAGCCCGCCGAGGACGACGGGGGCCGAGTAGGCGAACGTCAGCCAGCCGACGGCGACGGCCGAGCCGGTCCGCTCGAGCACGAGCCAGACGAGCGCGACGAGCGTCATCCCGTCGCCGAGGATCGAGACGGTGGCGCCCGACCAGAGCAGGGCGAAATCGCGCCGGCGGAGCAGGTGCAGGTAGGCACGCATCGCCGGAGCGTGGCCCAGTGCGGGGGCAAGGTCTTGTATCGGGTTGCTCGCCCTGAATCGCGACGCCGGGCCGCTGTGACGGTCCCGGCGTCGAGTCGCGGAAGCCGCGTCGCGTCAGCCGTGGGTGATCGTCCGCTCCGCGAGGCGGGTCTTGTACAGGGCGCCGATGGCGCCGGCTGCGCCAAGGTCGAACCCGGCGATGGAGCCGCTGACCGTCGCCCAGCGCTCCGTGGCGGCGCCGTTGAGGGTGTACTGGTAGACGCCGGCGATGCCGCCGGTCGCGGTGCCGTGGGAGCGGATGACGGCACCGTAGCCGTCCCAGTCGACGCGCACCGGGACCTCGACCTGGTCGCACTCGAATCGGCGGCCATCGTCGATGCAGCGATCCGCGAGGACGACGACGTCGACGGTCGCGTCGAGGAGCTTCTGGCGATCGATGGTGAACGGCACGTCCTCGGCGATGCCGGCGGTGTAGATCGTCGTGCAACCGCGCTGGTCGCACGTCTCGAGGAGATGCTCGAACAGGATGTAGCGGAAGTAGGTCTGGCCGTCAGAGGCAGTCCGGGCCTGGTCGCCGATCTCGACCCAGGCGGCCTCGAACTGGCCGTCGCGGTACACGACCGCCGACGCCCAGGCGCCGGAGCCGAGCACCGAGTAGCGGTAGGTCTGGGTGGCCGCCGCGGCCGGTGGCGCGGCGGCGAGCAGGGTCAGGACGGCGGCGGCGAGCACGACGATGCGGCGCATGGGCATCCGACCTCGGGGCGCCCGCGGGCTGACGCCGTGAGTCGGCGTCGACGATCCCGGGGGACAGCCGGCAGGACGACGACCGGGCGCGCACGGTTCCCCTCCGTTGCCTCGCGACGTTGATCGAGCCCCACTCCGTAGACTGGGTTCGTGAAGAAGATCGGGTTCCTGTCGTTCGGGCATTGGTCTGACTCGCCGTACTCCGAGGTGCGCTCGGCGTCGGACGCCCTCCTCCAGTCGATCGAGCTGGCCGAGGCCGCGGAAGCGCTCGGTGCCGACGGCGCCTACTACCGGGTCCACCACTTCGCGCGGCAGCTGGCATCGCCATTTCCGCTCCTCGCGGCGGTCGGTGCCCGGACCAAGCGCATCGAGATCGGGACCGCGGTCGTCGACATGCGCTACGAGAACCCGCTGTACATGGCCGA
>JBQGDI010000108.1:0-7913 GCA_052038965.1 Candidatus Limnocylindrales bacterium
CGAGCCGCCGCCGCGGCCGAGGCGCGCTCAGCCTCGGCCGTCGCCCGTGATCGCTCCTGGCGCGCGGTGTGCTCCGCCTCCTCAGCCCGACGCCGCGCACCCTCGGCCTCGGCCGCCCGCACCGCCGCGAGCCGCCGCAGGGCCGCCGCGTCCGAATCGCCGCCCGTGCGCGCCTCCGCCGCGGACAGCTCCTCGCGGGCGTGGGCCAGCTGGGCCTCGACCGCGGCGAGCTCCTCGGCGGAGCCGTCGTGTGGCGGAAGCGGCAGGGCCAGCTCCTCGCGCGCCCGGGCCAGGTCGGCGCCGGCCGTGGCTCGCTCCGAGGCCAGGCGCGCTCGGTCGCGGGCGATCCCGTCGAGCTCGGCGGCGAGACGGCCTTCCCGCACCTGGAGCGCGGTGAGTGATGCTCGCGCCCGCTCGACGCCCGCGCGGCGCTCGGCCTCGGTCGCGGCCCGCGTATCCAGGCGATTCGCGACGTCCGCGGCCGCGCCCTCGTGGCCCGCCAGCTCGGCCCTCGCCCGATCCGCGACGGCCCTCGCCCGTGCGCCGGCCTCGCCGGCCTCGGTCACCCGCCGCGCCGCGGCGTGCCACCGGGCGTGCGCCGCGACGAGGATCGCCTCGGCCAGCTCGTCGGCAGTGCTTCGCCGGCTCGTGACCTGCTCGGCCTGCTGGGCGAGCCGGCGGGCCTGCGGGCGGAGCTCGCCGAGGAGGTCGTCCACCCGGGCGAGATTGGCCTCGGCCTCGGCGAGCTGGTCCTCGGCCCGGCGTCGGCGACGCTCAGGGCGCCTGACGCCGGCGACCTCCTCGAACAGCGGCCGACGCTCTTCGGGTCGCAGCGCCAGGGCCTGGTCGACCATCCCCTGGCCGATGAACAGGAACGCGTTCTCCGAGAGGTTCGCGCCATCGAGCAGGTCGACCAGGTCGCGGAGCCGCACTCGCTGGCGGTTCAGCAGGTAGTCGTTCTCACCGGACCGGAACAGCCGCCGGCCGAGCTCGACGACGCCGTACTCGACCGGGAGGAGGCCGTCGGCGTTGTCGAGCGTCAGCTGGACGTCGGCCATCCCGAGCGCCGGCCGTCGTTCCGAGCCGGCCCAGATGACGTCCTCGGACTTCCGCGACCGGAGCGCGCGGCCCTGCTCGCCGAGCGCCCAGCGCAGCGCGTCGGCGAGATTCGACTTGCCCGAGCCGTTCGGCCCGACGATCGCGCTGATCCCGGACCCGAACGCCACGTGGGTCCGTTCCGCGAAGGACTTGAAGCCCTGCAGCCGAACCGACAGCAGGCGGGCCGGCGCGGTCATGACGCGGCGCCCGTCTCGGCGCCCTCGGCCGCCTCGGGGTCCGCGGATTCGCGCGACGCCCAGGCCTCGACCGCCTCGGCCGCACGCGCCTCCAGAACCTCGACCGCCTCGGCCGCAGCCGCCGTCTCCGCCAGCCGGCGTGACGACCCGGTCCCGAGGCCGAGGACCTCGTCGCCGACCGTGACCTCGACCCGGAAGACCTTCTCGTGGTCCGGGCCGACGGCCTCCAGCAGGCGGTAGACCGGCCGTGCGCCAGAACGCTGGGTCTCCTCCTGGAGGCGGCTCTTCGGGCTCTTCAACAGGTCCGGCGCGACCGACGCGGAGATCTCGGGCCCGGCGATCCCGACGATCCAGGCTCGCGTCGGCTCCCAGCCGAGGTCGAGGAACAGCGCCCCGGTGACGGCCTCGAGGGCCGAGGCGAGGAGCGATGGCCGCTGGGGGCCACGGGCCGTCTCGCCCTCCCCGAGCGCAAGGTACGAGGCGAGCTCGACCCGCTCGGCGATCTCGGCCAGGCCGACGGAGCTGACGATCGCGGCGCGCCGGGCCGACAGCAGGCCCTCGTCCTCGTCGGGGTGGCGCTCGTACAGCGCCGCCGACACGGCGAGGGCGATGACGGCGTCGCCGAGGAATTCGAGCCGTTCGTTGTGGCCGGCGACCTGGCCGGGGTGCTCGTGCAGCCACGAGCTATGCGTCAGGGCCTGGGCAAGAAGGTGTCGATCCCGGACGAGGAGCCCGAGCCGTTCGGCGAGGCGGTCGGCTCGCTCCACCGTCGAGCGGAGGGCTATGGACGCGGGGTCGGGGCCCCGCTCAGGCGAGCCGCTCGTCGATGTATTCGACGGCGTCGCCGACGGTCCGGATCTTCTCGGCGTCCTCGTCCGAGATCTCGGTCCCGAACTCCTCCTCGAGGCTCATGATCAGCTCGACGAGATCGAGCGAGTCCGCGTTCAGGTCGTCGACGAAGGACGCTTCGGGCTTGACCTCGTCCTCCTCGACGCCGAGCTGCTCGACGACGATCTTCTTGAGCCGCTCATAGGTGGTGGCCACTGACGCCCTCCTCGGAGATGAGTGTCTGGTCGACTTGGGTCTCGCGCGCGATCCGCCCCAGGACGCCGTTCACGAGGCGCCGCATCGGGTCTCCACTGTAGATCCGGGCCAGCTCGACCCACTCGGCAATCGCCACCCTCGGCGGCGTGCGGGAGTGTAGCACCTCACCGATCGCGCAACGGAGCAGCGAGCGGTCCATCCGGGCCAGCTGGACGACCGGATACTGGGGGGCCGTGGCCTCGATTCGAGCGTCGATCTCGACGCGGTTGGCGACCACGGCCTCGACGATCTGGCGGGCCAGCCGGGTGGCCGGGACGTCGGCCCCGAGCTCGGCCAGCTGCCGCTCCAGGATCGCCTCGGGCGTTCGCTGCCCGAACTCCGCCTCGAAGATCGCGGCGAGCGCGATCCGGCGGCCCGACCGCAGGGACCGGACCCGGTCCGAGGTCGGGCGCTCCTTCCGATCAGGCACCGACGCCGTCGACGAGGACCGTCACCTCACCGACCTTGAGGCCGAGGAGCCGCTCGACGGCCGCCGCGACCGCCGCCCGGACGCGAGCCGCCGTCATCGCCAGGTCCGTCCCGGGCCGGGCGATGATCCGGATCCGGACGCTGACCTCTTCGTGCCGGACGCGGACGATGATCGGCGGCCCGGCGAGGATCGCCCGCCAGCGTGGGCCGCCCCGATCGACGCGCAGGACGTCGGGGACCTCGAGCGCGGCGAGGCGCGCCGTCTCGACGATGACGCTGCGGCCGACCGACAGGTCGGGCCGTGCCATCCGCCCGTCGTCGCTCACGCTGGCACCTCCGGGTCGCTCGTCGCATCGATCGCTGCCCGTTCGAGGCCGACGCCGGCCGCGTCGGTCCGCAGCGCGTCCTCGCGAAGCGCCTCGGCGATCCGCTCGGGGACACGCTGGCGGGCGGTGTCCGCCGCGACGGCGCAGGCGAAGCCCATCATCCGCCGGCGGGCGCGACCGTGGGTGATGATGACCGCGCCCTTCACGCCGAGGAGCGGCGACCCGCCGGCCCGCTCGTAATCGAAGATCCCGCGGATCCGGTCGACGCCGGGCTTCAGCAGCAAGTACCCCAGCCGGCCCCGGACGGAGCCGCGGAACTCGGCCCGGAACAGGTCGAAGATGAAGCCCGAGAGGCCCTCGAAGAACTTGATCACGACGTTGCCGGTGACCGCGTCGGTCACGACGACGTCGGCCATATCGTCGACGAGGTGCCGGCCCTCGACATTGCCGACGAACTCGAGGTCCGATGCGTCGATCAGCTCGGTCGCGCGCTGGATCCGCAGGTCGCCCTTGCCCTTCTCCTCGCCGATCGACAGCAGCGCGACCTTGGGGCGCTCGATCCCGACGACCCGCTCCGCGAAGATCGCTCCCATCCGCGCGTACTGCGCGAGATGCTCGGGCGTCGAGTCGGGATTGGCGCCGATGTCGAGGAGCACGAACGGCCGGCCGCGGCGGACCATCTGGACGGCGAGCGCCGGTCGATCGACACCCGGCAGGCGGCCGATCCGGAGGATGGCCGCAGCCATGCCCGCACCGGTGTGGCCGGCGGTGACGACGGCCTGCGCCTGGCCGTTCCGGACCAGGTCGCAGGCGACGAGGATCGACGCGTCCTTCTTCTCGCGCAGGGCGAGGGCCGGGTGCTCGTCCATCTCGATGACCTGGCCGGCGTGGACGATCTCGACGTTCGAGGGCCGGCCATGGGCGAGCGCCGCGAGTCGATCGCGATCGCCGACGAGCAGGACGCGATCCTCGGGGTGGGCGCGGGCGTGATCCAGCGCGCCGGGTACAACCTCCGAGGGGCCGTGGTCGCCGCCCATGGCGTCGACTGCGAGGCGGACGCCGGTCAGCTCAGCGGCCATCGGCGATCCAGGCCCTAGGTCTGGGGCGCGGACTCGTCCTTCGGCGCCTTGAGCTCCAGGACGGGGCGGCCGGCGTAGTAGCCGCAGTTCGGGCAGGCGCGATGGGCGCGCTTCTTCTGGTGGCAGTGCGGGCAGTCCTCGAGCTGCGGCAGCGCGAGCGCCTGGTGCGCCCGTCGATCTCCCTGCCGCGCCCGCGAGACCCGTCGCTTGGGCACGCCCATGGCTGGTTCCTGCTCCTTTCGGTTCCCGGCCCCGGCGGTGGGGCCGGACCGCGCGTGGTTCGAGTGTCGTTCGTCGATCGGGGGACGTGACGGCGCAGCGCGCCGGCGGACCGATCGCGCAGTCTACCGGCTCCGAGGCTCCCCGTCATCCGGCTCGCCATCGTCGTCCGACGCCGCGCGGAAGCCGCGCAGCGCGGCCAGCCGGGGGTCGACGTCCTCGGTCTCGTGGGCCACGTGGCCCGGGCCGAGCCGGACCCCGCACTCCGGGCACAACCCGGGACAGTCCGCCTCGCACAGCGGCGCGATCGGCTCGGCCAGGGAGATCGCGTCGGCCACGAGCGGCCCGAGCTCGAGCTCGTGGTGGGAGGTGAGCCTGGTGACCTCGGGCTCCGCGGTCGTGTCGAGCGGCCCGCCGGACATGAGGTCGATGCTCGGCAGGGCCTCCTCGCGGACCTCGATCTCGACCGGGATCTCGATCTCGCGCAGGCAGCGCGAGCACTCGCCGGCGATCGCCGCCCGAAGCCGCGCGTCGACGATGACGCCGCGATTCGTGCGCGCGATCCGAACCTCCCCATCGAGCGGCTCGGTGAGCCGAAGGTCGTCGGCCAGCGCGATCGTCGCGCCGTGAACATCCCAGCGACGGGTGCTCCCGGCCGGCTCCCCGAGCAGGCCTGCGAGGGGAAACGTCAGCGGGGCCGGGGCGCGGTTCGCCCGGGCGGTCATCCGGCGCCGGTTCGGCTGCCCGCGTCTCCCTCTCGCAGGAATGCCGGCGACGGTCCCGAGCGGTCGTCCTCGTCGTCTTCCGCCCCGGCCGACGCGTCTGCAGCCTCCTCCGCGCCCTGCTCCGCCTCGGCCTCGCGCAGCTCGGCCCGCCGTTCGTCCAGCACCCCGAGCCCCTTTCGGATGCCCGCCAGGGCCTGGTCCATCTCCGTCTCGAGGGCCTCGAGCATCTGGAGGGCGTAGTCGTCGGCGCCGCGCCGGACATCGTCGGCGGCGCGGTTGGCGTCCTCGACGATCCGACGGCTCTCGTCGAGCGCTCGCTCGGTCAGGCCGCGCTTGCTGATCAGGTAGGCCGCCTGCTCCTGGGCCCGGCTGACGATCCGTTGGCCCTCGGCCCCGGCCTTCTCCAGGATCCGCTCGCTCTCGGTGTTGATCCGCTTCGCCGCCTGGACCTCCTCCGGGATGGCGGCGCGAAGCTGGTCGATCAGGTCGAGGATCGCGTCGCGGTCGACGAGGACCTTCCTCGTCGCGGGCACGCCGGTCCCCGTCGCGATGAGCGATTCGAGGCGCTCGAGGAGGAAGATGATGTCCAGCGAGAGGACCTCCGAGGCGGATGCCGGACCGACCCGCCGATTATGGCACTGCGGCCGTGGGCCGCGCCCTTCGAACCGGCTCGCCGACCCATCAGCGGGCGAGCCGGGTCCCGCGACGGCGACCGTCGACCTCGATCGCGGACGTCGAGCGGCTAGCTTCCGCCGAGAGCCTCGCGCAGCGCGCGCTCGGCAGCGTCGGGAACCATCGAGGAGACGTCGCCGCCGAAGGCCGCGATCTCCTTCACGAGGCTCGAGCTGACGTAGCCGAGCTCGACCGCGGTCATGAAGAAGACCGTGTCGACGTCCGGCGCGAGGACCCGGTTGTTGGCCGCGAGCTGGCCTTCGGTCTCGAAGTCGGAGATCACGCGCAGGCCGCGAACGATCCATCCGGCGCCGTGCGCATGGCAGGCGTCGACGGTCAGGCCCTCGAACGTCACGACCTCGACACGGCTGTCGTCGAGAGCGGCCGCGCGCAGCGCCTCGCGGACGACTTCGACGCGCCGTTCGGCGCTGAGCAGTGGACTCTTCCTCGGGTTGACGAGCACGCCGAGGACGACGCGATCGAAGGCAGCAAGGGCCCGGGCGAGGACGTCGAGGTGGCCGTTCGTGACGGGGTCGAACGAGCCTGGGTAGAGCGCGACCTTCATCCTTGCTCCTCGTCGGCCCAGCGCAGGAACGTCAGCGTCGTCTCGCCGAACCGCCGTTCCCGGACCGATCGTAGCAGTCCGAACTCGTCTGGCAGGAGGGTCTTCGAGAAGTGCTTGGCGACGAGGACGCCGTCCCGCGCCAAGACGATTCCCGGGCCGGCGCGGTCGATCCCCCGGATCGCGGCCAGCAGCACGTCCGGCTGGTCATACGGGGGATCGACCAGGATCGCGCCGAACGGGCCGGCGGCGGCGCCATCGCGATCGAGCCAGGCGAGCGCGTCGGCCCGGATCACCCGGGTCGCCGGGCCAGCGAGCCGGGTCGCCTGCAGGTTCCGCTCGATGACCCGGGCGGCCTCGCGGTCGCGCTCGACGAAGACCGCCTCGGTCGAGCCGCGAGAAAGCGCCTCGATGCCGCCGGCACCGCTGCCGGCGAAGAGATCCAGGAAGGCTCGCTCCCGCACCTGCGGCTCGAGGATCGCGAACAGCGCCTGCTTCACCCGGTCGCCGAGGGGCCGCGTCCGATCGCCTGGGGCCTGGAGCGCGATGCCGCGAGCCCGCCCGGCGATGACCCGACCCGCGCCACCGGGAGCCTTCGGGCTCACGTGGCGCCCCGGCTCATGCCGCGCCCGCCGGCTCAGCCGCGACGACCCGTCGCAGCCAGCCCGCCTCGAGCTCGCGCGCGAGCTCGGCATGGCCGGCCCGGAGCTCGCCGGACGCGTCCAGCAGCGCCTCGGCGGCCGCCCGGGCCGCGACGGCCAGCTCCCGGGCGCGCTCCCGCTGGAGCGACGCGACCCGCAGCGTCGGCAGGCCGCTCTGCACGAGCCCGAGCACGTCACCCTCGCGCCGCAGCTCCCAGTCCCGCTCTGCCAGCTCGAAGCCGTCCCGCAGGGTCCGCACCGCCTCGAGCCTCGCCCGCGCCGTCGCGTCGGTCGAGTCGGACACGAGGACGCAGAACGACTCGGCGGTCCCCCGCCCCACCCGGCCGCGGAGCTGGTGGAGCTGGGCGAGCCCGAACCGATCGGCACCCTCGACGACCATCATCGTCGCCTCGGGGACGTCGACGCCGACCACCACCACCGTCGTGCCGACGAGCACGTCGAGGTCGCCGTCGCGGAATCGCGCCATCTCCCCGTCGCGGTCGGCCGGGCGCATCCGACCGTGCACCATCCCGACCCGAAGCGGAACCAGGAGGTCTCGCAGGCGAGCGGCCTCGGCCTCGGCCGCCGGCGCCGAGGCGTCCCAGAGCTGTGCCTCGACGTCGCCCTCCCCGACCTCGGCCTCGTCGATCAGCGGCACGACGACGAACGTGCGGTGGCCGGCCCGGGCCTCCTGCCGGACGCGGTCCCACGTGCCCTGGAGCTCGTCCGGGCCCTTGATGCCCGTCCGGATCGGGACCCGGCCCTCCGGTGGCGTCCGAAGGTCGGACACGTCGAGATCGGCGTACAGGACCTGGCCGAGCGTCCGCGGGATCGGCGTCGCGGTCATGAGCAGGACGTGGGGAGCCCGCCCGCCACCGGCCT
>JBQGDI010000109.1:0-10183 GCA_052038965.1 Candidatus Limnocylindrales bacterium
CGCGGCTCGAGCTCGCCGTGCCGCCGCCGGACTCGACGGGGGCGTCGCGCTCCGGCAGAGCGATGGTCCGCCACTCGGTCGAGCCGTCGGGGTGGTCGTCGGGCTCCAGGCCAAGCCCTCGCAGCTCGTCGCGCAGTCGATCGGCCTCGGCGTAGTCGCGCGCCCGGCGAGCCGCGGTCCGGGCAGCGATCCGCGCGGAGACCCGCGTGTCGGGCCGTGGCTCGCGCCGCGGCTCCCCAGCCTCGCCCGACGGTCCGACCCAGACCCGCTCGAGGTCCAGCCCGAGCACGACGTCCATGTCGAGGAGCAGCCAGCGGCGTTCGTCGGCCTCGAGCCGGGCACGCAGCGTCTCCCGCGCGATTCGGAGGGCCGTTGGCAGATCGAGGTCGTCGTCGAGGGCCGCGACGAAGCCGGCGTGGAGCTCGGCGCCACGGTCCGTCAGGGGAGCGGCCGGGCGGTGGGCCCGATCGACGCGGGGTGCGTCGTCGGCGACCGAGCGTCCGCCGTGCCCGGCGAGCCAATCGACCCGCCCGATCGGGCGATCGGCGGCCTGACCGGCGACGAGCGGCGGCGGCACGGCCCACGGACCCGCCTCGGGCGGCGGGCCGAGGGCCCGCAGCCCGCGGCGCAGCGCTCGCAGGCCTGCCGTCGCGGCCTGAAGGGAGGCGTCGGAGAAGTTGAGCTTGCGGGCGTATCGGGCCGTCAGGCACAGATACCGAAAGGCCAGCGCATCGATCCCATCGTCGGCGAGCTCGGTGATGCGCTGGAAGTTGCCCGCCGACTTCGACATCTTCCGGCCGCTCATCAGGAGATGCGCGCCATGGACCCACAGGTTCGCCGGCGGTCCGCCCACGACCGGCGCGGACTGGGCAATCTCGTCCTCGTGGTGCGGAAAGACGTTGTCCTCGCCCCCGGTGTGGATGTCGAACCTCGCGCCGAGGTGGCGGAGGGCCATCGCCGAGCACTCCAGGTGCCAGCCCGGAAAGCCCTCGCCCCAGCGGCGACTCGGCCAGCGCAGCTCGCGGTCCGGTCCGGCGACCTTCCAGAGCGCGAAGTCGGCCGCATCGCGCTTGTCCGTCTCGACCTCGCCGCGGTGACCGGCTCGGAGCGCGTCGAGGGTGTTCCCGGAGAGGCGTCCGTACTCGGGATACGAGGCCACGGCGTAGTAGACGTTGCCTGCGGCCGATACGTACGCATGGCCGAGATCCTCGAGCCGCTCGGCCAGGGCGAGCATGTCGTCGATGTGCTCGGTGGCGCGCGGGAACTCGTGGGCCGGCAACAGGTTCAGGAGCGCGGCGTCGGCGTGGTAGGCGGCCTCGTAGGCGTTCGCGATCTCGCGCGACGGGCGGCCCTCGAGGCCCGCCGCGACGAGCATCGGATCGACCTCCCGACCGCGCGCGTCCTCGCGGAGATGGCCGACGTCGGTGATGTTCTGGACGTGGAGCACCTCGAGCCCGTGATAGAGCAGGGTTCGACGGATGAGGTCAGGCAGGAGGAACGTCCGGAGGTTGCCGACGTGGGCGTAGCGGTAGACCGTCGGCCCGCACGAGTACATCCGGACCCGCCCCGATTCGAGGGGCTCCACGGCACGGACCGAGCGACTCAGGGTGTCACGGAGGCGGAGCGTCACGAGCGTCCGGGTGTACGTAGGAGATTCGTCACGGGGCGAGCCTAACGAGAACGCGCGCGCTCCGTTATCAGGACGGGGGGCCTCGAGGATACGCGTCGTTCCCCCGGCGATGCGACCCGAGGCCTCTTCCCATTTCTGCCGCATACTCGTCGCATGCGCCAGTGGGCCTGCGCCGTCGCCCTGATCCTCGGCCTCGCCGGGAACGGCTTCGTGACGACGGCACGGCCGCGGATCCCAGTCCCGATCGAGCGCCGGATCGAGCCCGGAAAGCTCGGGCGGACGATCCTGACGCGCGACTGGTGGCGTCGCTGAGCCTGGCCCGCCGCGTCGCCGTCACCGGCCTCGTGGCCCTCGTCGCGGGGCTCGTGCTGCTCGCCGGAGCGCCGGCAACGCCGCCCGACGCGCGCGCCCAGGCCACGGGCGAGGTCCGGATCCTGGTCGGCGAGCCCTCGACCCTCGATCCGGCCCGCGGCGGTGATTCGGCCAGCGCCGCCGTGACCGCGCAACTGTTCGAGACCCTCACCGCGTTCGATGCCGGCCTGACCCTGCGACCGGCCCTCGCGGCGTCGTGGGACGTCGCCGACGACGGGCGCCAGGTCGTCTTCCATCTCCGGCCGGGCCTGACGTTCTCGGATGGCACGCCGCTCGGCGCCGAGGACGTGGTCGGGAGCTGGCTGCGGTTGCTCGATCCTGCCTCGCCGTCGCCGCTTGCGGCGCTCCTCCATGACGTCCGGAATGCCCGCGCCCGCCTGGCCGGTCAGGCCGGGGAGGGCGAGGTCGGGATCCGGGCCAGCGGCTCGGACGTGATCGTCGACCTCGAGCGGCCGGGGGCCGACTTCCCGGCGATTGCGGCATCGCCGATCTTCGGCGTCGTCCCGCCCGGGGTGCGGCGGGGGGACCAGGCTCCGGGCGTGTCCGCCGCGCCGGTGAGCGGCGGCTACGACGTCGCGGCCGTCACCGCCGAGGAGATCACCCTCCGGGCCAACGAGCGCTACTGGGCCGGGGTGCCGGCGATCGCCACGATCCGGCTGCTGCTCGACATCGGCGGCCGAAGCCCCGTGGCCGCGTTCGAGGCCGGTGACCTCGACTACACGAACGTGCCCGCCGTCGACGCCTCGTGGATCCCGTACGACGAGACCCTTGGCCCGCAGCTCCGCGAGGAGCCCGCGCTGTCGCTCGTCTACCTCGCCTTCGACACGACCCGCGAGCCATTCTCGGATCCGCTCGTCCGCCGGGCCGTCGGTGCGGCCGTCGACTGGCGACGGATCACCGAGCTCGGGGCGTTCGGCGGCGAGCAGCCGGCCCGGAGCATGGTCCCGCCGGGCATTCCCGGCACGCCGGAGGGCGACTGGCTGCCGGAGCACGACCCGGACCTCGCGAGGACGCTCCTCGCGGATGCCGGCTACCCCGGCGGGGAGGGACTGCCGGAGGTCCATTTCGGGGTCGGCGGCTGGGGCTACGCCGAGGCGATCGCCGCGGAGCTGGCGTCGGAGCTCGGCCTGGAGATCAGGCTCGAGGTCGTCGACGACCACTTCGGGCGGCTGGCGACGGAGCCCCCGGAGATGTTCGTCGTCGGCTGGCAGGCGGACTACCCCGGCCCCAACGACTTCCTCGGCGTCCTGCTCGGGAGCGACGCCGGGGACAACTACGGACGCTGGGTCTCGGCGGAGTTCGATGCCGCGATCGGCGACGCGCTCGCGACCCGCGATCCGGCCGCGGCCGAGGCGGCCTACGCCCGGGCGCTGGCGATCATCCGCGACGACGCCCCGGCGGTACCGCTCGTGACCGGTTCCTCGTGGGCGCTGTCGCGAGAGGGCTTGCTCGGCGCAGGCCCGAACCCGCTCGGGATCCTGCGGATGGCGGGGCTGGCATGGCAGTGACCGCGCCGCGCCGGCTCCTCGCCGTCGTCGCGCTCGTGATCGGCGCGGCCATCGCTCCGGCGGCCGCCGTGGCCGCGGAGCCGACCTTCGGTCCGGCATCGGCCGCGGCGACGTTCGGGGTGGGTGTCGCCGTCGAGCAGCGCGTCACGCTGCCCGACGGCGTCAGGCGCGTCGAGGCGCTCGTCCGGACGACCGGGAGCGGGCGCATCCTGGTCGCACCGGTGGAGGTCGCGGGAGCGGGCCCGACGACGCTGCGGTACTCGTTCGAGACGCCCCTCGGCACGCTCTTCCCGAACACCCGAGTCGAGCTCGGCTTCCGGGTCACGCTCGAGGATGGCAGCGTTCACGAGGGTCCGACCGCGACCGCCCGCTACGAGGACACGCGGTTCGCCTGGGACACCCTCGAGGGCCGGCACGTCCGGGTCCACTGGGCCGAGGGCAACGCCGCATTCGGACGGCGCGTGCTCCAGATCGGCGACGAGGCCGTCGAGCGGGCCACCGACCTGCTCGGCGTCTCGGAGGACGGGCTCCTCGACTTCTTCGTCTATGCCGACGATGCGGCCTTCCAGGATGTCCTCGGGCCGTCATCGCGCGAGAACGTCGGCGGCGTCGCCCCGGGGGGCCTCCGGACGCTCTTCGCGAGCATCTCGTCGACGAGCGTCGACGATCCGTGGGTCGGTGTGGTCGTGCCCCATGAGCTGGCCCACGTCGTGTTCGAGACGGCGACTCGGAACCCGTACCACGAGCCACCGACGTGGCTCAACGAGGGGCTCGCCGTCTACCTCGCCGAGGGCTACTCGTTCAACCGGCGCTCGGCCGTCGAGCAGGCCGTCGCGGGGGGGACGATCATCCCGTTGACGGCACTCGTCGGGCGGTTCCCGACGACGTTCGACAGGTTCGGGCTGGCATACGGTGAGAGCGCCTCCGCGGTCGACTTCATGATCCGGGACTTCGGCGAGGATGCCCTCGTGCGACTCGTCCGCAGCTACGCCGATGGCGTCACCGACGACGAGGCCTTCAGGGCGGCGCTCGGCGTCGACGTCGAGTCGTTCCAGGCGAGCTGGTACGACGACCTCGGGATCGCGGCGCCGCGGCCGTGGGGCCCGCAGCCAGCGCCGTCGGGCCCGCTCCCTGCCGGCTGGGAAGGCCCGGCACCGACGCCGGGCGAGGCCTCACCAGGCGACGCCTCGCCGCCGGCCAGCCCGGGACCCGGTTCGCCCGTCGAGCCCTTGGCGAACGCGCTGGCGACGCTGGCGATGCCGCTCGTGATCGTCGGCGGCCTCCTGCTCGGCTTCGCCGCGTTCGTCGGCATCCGACGCGGTGCGGGCCGGCCGCCAGCGCCGCCGCCGGAGTCCCCGGCGTGAGCACGCTGGTGGGCCGCCTGCGACGGGTTCCGTCGTGGCAGCTGACGCTATCCGTCGCGCTGTTCGTCCTGGGATTCCTCGTCGCTGCCCAGATCGCGGCCGAGGGACCGCGAGTCCGGTACACGACCCAGGAGCGCCCGGCGCTCATCGAGACGGCCCTCGGATTGCAGGCCCAGCAGGAGGCGCTCAAGGCCGAGATCGTCGTCCTCCGGCGCAGGATCGGCGAGCTCGAGGCACAGGGGCCGGGGGCCGCCGCCGAGCTCCGAAAGCTGTACGCCGACCTCGAGGCCGGACGGCTCGCGGCAGGCCTGCTGCCGGTCGTCGGGCCGGGGCTGGCCTTCCGCCTCGAGGACGCGTCCCAGCCCGGCTCGCAACTGGAGGGTCGGATCAGCGCCCGGGACGTTCGCGTCGTCGTCGAGGAGCTGTGGCTGGCCGGCGCTGAGGCCGTCGCCGTCAATGGCGAGCGGCTGACCGTCACCAGCGCGGTGCTCGACATCGGCGGCTCGATCCTCGTCAACTCGGCCTACCTCGCGCCGCCGTACACGATCGCGGCCATCGGCCCGGACGAGATGTACGCCCGGATGCAAGCCTCGCCGGCATTCGTCGAGTTCGTGACAGCGCGCGTCCAGCGGCATGGCCTGGGCTTCGGCGTCGTCGAGCTCGAGGCGGTCGACGTCCCGGCCTATGCCGGCGCGGTCAACCTCCGCTTCGGCCGTGCGACCAGCGAGGGAGCGGGGTCGTGAGGTCGTTCGGGCAGTCTCGCGTCGGCCGCATCTCGGTCGCCGTCGTGGCACTGATCCTCGGCGTGCTGGCCGTCGGCCAGTTGCGTGGCCAGCAGGGCGTGCCGGGCCTCGAGGCCCTGTCGGCCCAGGACCTGACCCTGCTGATCGCCAACCTGAGCACCCGCAACGAGCAGCTTCGCGCCGAGCTCGCGGAGCTCAACCGCCAGGCGGCCGCGCTGGCGGACGCGACCGACCGGGGTGAGACGACGGTCCACGAGCTGCGCGGCGACCTCGATCGAATCCGGACGTGGGCGGGCCTTACCGAGGTCAGCGGGCAGGGCGTGTCGATCACGATCCGCGGCCGGATCGGCGGCGACGGGGTGGAGGAGCTCCTGAACGAGCTCCGGAACGCCGGCGCAGAGGCCATCGCCGTCGGCGACGTGCGGGTCGTCGCGGGCACGGTCGTGGCCGGTCCGCCGGGGGCGCTGGCCGTCGAGGGACGCACGCTCGAGGACTCGTTCCAGATCCGGGCGATCGGGAGCCCCCAGATCCTGACGGGGACCCTGACCCGGGTCGGGGGTGTCATCGCCCAGATCGCGGCCACCTACCCGGACGCGGTTCTCACGGTCACCCCGATGGACCTGGTGGTCGTCCCGCCCACGGAGCGAAGCCTCGTCCCGGTCCATGCGCGACCGCGCCTTTGATAGGCTCCCGCCGATGACCAGACCGGTGCTCGAGGTGCTGCTCGGCGACGTCGTCCGCCTCCGCCGGGCGCATCCCTGCGGGGGTGACGAGTGGCTCGTGGACCGCCTCGGTGCGGACATCGGCCTGCGTTGCCGGACGTGCGGCCGGCACGTCCTGCTCGAGCGCCGAACCCTGGAATCTCGCCTCGTCGCGTTCGTCGAGCGGGGCGATCCACGCCTGAGCGCCGCCGTCGCCCCCGGCCCCGCCTCGGAGGCGTGACCGCCGAGCACCCGGCGGCGTCCCCGGGACTCGAACCCGCCGGGCAGACCCTCGCGGTCCTCCGGAACCGCCCCTTCCTGCTGCTGTGGCTGTCCCAGGTCCTGACCCAGATCGGGACGAACATGGTCCTGTTCGGCTTGACCGTGGTCGTCCTCGACGCGACGGACCTGTCGAGCGCGGTCAGTGCGCTGTTCCTGACGTTCCTGGTGCCGGCCGTCCTCTTCTCGGCGCTCGCCGGCGTGTACGTCGACCGCGTCGACCGACGGACGATGCTCGTGGTCACGAACGGCCTTCGGGCCGTCATCCTCGTCGCGATCTTCGCCGCCGGCACCGACGTCGGACTGGTCCTGCTGCTGAGCACCGTCCTGTCGACGGTGTCGGTCTTCTTCGCCCCGGCCGAGGCGGCGATGATCCCGTTCCTCGTCCGGCGCGAGCACCTCGTGTCCGCGAACGGCCTGTTCACGCTGACCCTCAACGCGTCCTTCGCGGTCGGCTTCGCGCTGCTCGGGCCGCTGATCGTTCGGATCACCGGCAGCCCCGAGCCGATGCTCCTCGGCGTT
The DNA here is from genome assembly GCA_052038965.1 of Candidatus Limnocylindrales bacterium. Lineage (GTDB taxonomy): Bacteria > Chloroflexota > Limnocylindria > Limnocylindrales > CSP1-4 > UBA5189. Next base: position 7,120 of record JBQGDI010000109.1, read on the forward strand.
GCGGTGCTGTTCGGGCTGGCCGCGGTGTTCTGCGGCACGCTGCCGGCCGACCCGCCGAGGGGCCGGTCACGCGATGCCGCCGAGGGTGCACTGGCCTCGCTCGCCGAGGCCGGCCACGTCGTGGGGGGCGTCGTGGGCCAGCTTCGCGAGGGGATGGCCTACATCCGCGCGAATCACGCCGTCGGCTGGTCGCTGGCCTACCTCGGCATCGCCGCCTCGCTCATCGGGATCCTTGGCGTGCTCGGCCCCGACTTCGCCCGCGAGACGCTCGGCCTCACCTCGAACGACCTCGTCGTGGTCGTCCTGCCGCTCGGGCTCGGGATCGTCATGGGCGTGCTGTTGCTGAACAACTACGGCAAGTACGTGGCGCGCCGGCGGGCGATCGAGGTCGGCCTCGTCGTCCTCGGGGTGCTGATGCTGGCGCTGACGATCGTCGTGCCCATCAGCCGGTTCCTGACCGGCGTCGGCAGCGAGCTGCCGGTCGTCGACCTGTCAGGGCTGACGTCGCTCGTCTCGGTCGTCATGGCGATCGCGTTCCTCGCCGGCGTCGCCTACGGCATCGTCGCGATCTCGGCCCAGACCCAGCTCCAGGAGGACATCCCGGGCGACGTCCGGGGTCGGGTCTTCGGTGTCCTCAACATGCTCGTGTCGGTCGCGAGCATCCTCCCGATCATCATCGTCGGGCCGATCTCGGACGCGATCGGCACGACGGCCGTCATCCTGGGCGTGGCCGTCGGGGTTGCGGCCTCGGGCGTCTGGTCGCGCCTGTCCCGCGGCCCGATCCGCTCGGACGAGGCGCCCGACATCATCCGCGAGATCGTGCCCGGTGCGCCGCTCGATCCCGCCGGCACGACACTCGATCGGATCGTGCCGCACCCCGACGCGGATCTGGAATACGCCACCGCGACGAGCGACGGGGACGAGCCCGAGGACCACGAGGACCCCGCGGCCAGGGACGCGCCGCGGTCGAAGGCATGAGCCGGGTCACCGCCGTCTTCACCGGTGGGACCATCAGCATGGTCTCCGACCCGGTCGCGGGCGGGAACGTGCCGATCCTCGACGGCGCGGCGATCCTCGCCCTCGCGCCGGGCATCGAGGCGATCGCCGAGGTCGTCCCGATCGACCTCGGTCGGACGCCGGCGAGCCATCTCGACGCCCCGGCCCTGCTGCGGATCGCCGACCGCATCCGGGCCGCCCAGGCGGATCCCGCGATCGACGGTGTCGTCGTCGTCCAGGGCACGGACACGATCGAGGAGACGGCGTTCCTCTGGGATCTCGTCCTCGATCGCCCCGAGCCGGTCGTGGTCACCGGCGCGATGCGCGTCGCCTCGGACCCGGGGTACGACGGGCCCCGGAACCTCGGGGACGCGGTCCGCTGCGCCGCCTCGCCGCTGCTGCGAGATCTGGGCGTGACCGTCGTGCTCGCTGGGTCGATCGAGGCGGCCGACGCGGTGACCAAGACGCACGCCACGGCGCTCGACACGTTCCGGAGCCTCGACACGGGGTCAATCGGTTCGGTGGACGAGCACGGCGTGCGGCTCGACCGGGACCGCGGCCCGCGACGGCGCATCGCGACCGACCGCCTGGCCGACGTGCTGCTCGTCCGGGCCGGCGTGGCGATGGACGGCCGGCTGCTGGATGCGGCGGCTTCGCTGCGGCCCGAGGGCATCGTCGTCGAGGCGACGGGTGCCGGGAACACCGCGGCGGCCCTGCTGGCCGCCGCCGAGCGGGCGATGGCCGACGGGATCGCGGTGGTCCTCGCCTCGCGCTGTCCCGCCGGGGCCGCGACGCCCGAGTACGCCTTTCCGGGCGGCGGCGCGACGTGGCTCCGTGGCGGCGCCATCCTCGCTGGCCACCTGACGGGTCCGAAGGCCCGGATCGCGCTCGCCGCCGGCCTCGGAGCGGGTCTCGACCGCGCCGCGCTCGCGGCGCTCCTCGCCGATCCGCCGGGTTGGGGTCCCTCCCTGGACGCTGCGCCGCAGCCGCCTGGCCGGCCCGTCGCCGGCCCCGCCTGATGCCGCTCGACGCGCTCGTCACCGGCCGGATCGCGACATTCGCCGGCCCGAGCGGCTTCGGCTGGGTGGAGGCGATCGGCATCCGCGATGGCCGGGTGGCCTTCGCCGGCTCCGCGGTCGACCTCGAGTCGCGCGCCGATCCGCATACCCGGCGATTCGAGCTCGAGCCGGGCGAGATCGCCGTCCCCGGGATCACCGACGCCCACCTTCACGTCGCCGAGGCGGGCCTCGCCATCGACGAGATCGACCTCGCCGCGGCCGCGACCCTCGACGAGGCGCTGGCGGCGATCGCGGCGGCCGCGGGGCGACGGCCTGGTCCCGCCTGGCTCGAGGGCGCCGGCTGGGATGCCCGACGCTGGGGCCGCTGGCCGACCGCGGACGACCTGGAGCGCGTCGCCCCGGGCCGGCACGTCGTGCTCTGGTCGGTCGACCACCACGCCATCTGGGTGAGCCGGGCGGCGCTCGGCGCGGCGGGCATCGAGGCGGCGACGCCCGATCCGCCGGGAGGCGTGATCCGGCGCTCGGCCGACGGGCATCCGGAGGGCGTGCTCCTCGAGACCGCCTGCATCCCCGTCACCGACCGCATCCCGCCACCCGACGAGGCCGCGGTGGAGCAGGGGATCGCGGCCGTCGCGGCCGAGCTGGTGTCACTGGGCGTCGTGGGCGCGCACGACCCCGGGACCCTCGGCGCGGACCCCGACCTTCGGGCGGTGGCGCGGTACGCCCGGCTCGCGGCGCGCGGCGAGCTGCCGATTCGGGTCCACGCCAGCATCCGGTCGGAGGGCCTGCCGGCCGCCGCCGAGCTCCGCCTGCGGAGCGGCATCGCGCTCGGAGAGGAGGGACGGCCGCGGCCCCGCGCCCGGATGGGCTGGCTGAAGCTGTTCGCCGATGGCACGCTCGGATCGCGGACGGCCGCCCTGCTCGAGCCGATCGAACCCCCCGCCCCGGGCGACGGCCGAGACCCCCGGGGTGTGTTACAGACCCCGCCAGGCGAGCACCCCCCGCGGGGCGAGCCGGCGGCCCCGGCCGGCGTGGCCCCGCACATCCAA
>JBQGDI010000110.1:0-18138 GCA_052038965.1 Candidatus Limnocylindrales bacterium
GGCCGCTCCTACCCCCCCCCCCCCCGGGGGGGCGCGCGGCGCGCGCCGCCGCCCGCGGGAGGCGAGCATGACGACGTCGGAACGAGAGGCGGGCGATCGGCGGGAGGGCCAGGCCGCGTCCGCGACCGGCTCGGAGCGGCCGCGCGGGGTGGAGGGCCGCGAGGCCGTGCCCCCGGAGGGTGGCGGCGAGCCGATCTCGGAGCACCGCCGATCGGGCCGCCTGCTGATCGGTCCCGCCGCCGCGGACAAGCTGCCACGGGAGGCCGGCAGGACCGAGGACCAGAAGCTCCTCGAGCCCGCTGAGCGCGCGGCCTTCCTCGACACCGATCCGTGGCGGTCGCTGCGCATCCTCTCCGAGTTCGTCGAGGGCTTCGATGCCCTCGCCAGCCTGGGGCCCGCGATCACCGTGTTCGGGTCGGCCCGGGTTGCACCCGGCAGCCCGGCCTACGAGACGGCGCGCGAGATCGGCCGGCTCCTCGCGAAGGAGGGCTACGCTGTCATCACCGGCGGTGGACCGGGCGTCATGGAGGGCGCCAATCGCGGCTGCCAGGAGGCCGGCGGGATGAGCGTCGGCTGCAACATCGAGTTGCCGCACGAGCAGTCGATCAACGCCTACGTCGATCTCGGCGTCGAGTTCCGCTATTTCTTCGCCCGCAAGGTCATGTTCGTGAAGTACGCCGACGGGTTCGTCATCCTGCCCGGCGGCTACGGCACGATGGACGAGCTGTTCGAGGCGCTGACCCTGATCCAGACGGGCAAGATCCGGCACTTCCCGGTCGTGCTCGTCGGGTCGGCGTTCTTCGGCGGCCTGTTGGCCTGGATCAAGGCCCGGCTCGTCGAGGAACGGATGATCGAGCCCGCCGACCTCGACCTCGTCCAGGTCACCGACGACCCGAAGGAGGTCGTCGAGATCATCCGCGCGGCCTCCCGACTGCGGTCCGCGGACCGCCCGGCGACCCGGCCGACGGCGCCGCCCGCCTAGGCCGAGGCGCCCGGGATCCGGAGCTCGATCCGGCCTTCACGGATCCGGGCCGGGTAGTAGCGGATCTGCCGGACGCGGGTCAGGCGGCGGGCTTCCGCCTTCGTGCCGGGCACGTCCTCCTTCGGCTCGCGGCCCGGCGGCGTCCAGACGGGGACGTACGAGCCGTCCGGGAGCAGGCCGCCGGTGGTCGGCATCTGGACCACGTCGCCCGTCGCGAGGTCGAACCGGCCGCTGTGGAGCGGACAGGCCACGACGCAGCCGTCGAGGTCGCCGAGTGACAGCGGCGCGGACATGTGGGGGCAGCGGTCGTCGACGGCGACGATCCCGGTCGAGGTGTGCGCCACCAGGACGTCGAGGTCGCCGTAGGTCACGCGGCGCATCGCTCCCGGTGGCAGCTCCGCCGTCGGGAGGGCGTCGACGAAGGCGGCATCCGTCGCGCCCGGTGCCACGAGGCCGCTGGGGATCGGCGCGACGAATGGCTCGGTCAATGCATCGCCCCCATCGGCGAGGTTCCGAGGCTGCCCTCGGCTTCTGGCCGCGGGCCGCCCGTGCCCCCGGCGCGCCGGCCAAGCGTCGTCCGGAGCGGCAGCTCCCGCATTCCCAGGGCGAAGACCGCCGCGGCAGCGCTCGTCAGCACGGCGATCACGAAGGTCTGGCCGATGGCGAGCGTGAACGCGTCGAAGAAGGCCGTGTCGAGCCGGCCGATGAACGGCATGAACAGCCGGTCGACGAACGGTTGGGCGACGGCCGGCGCATTCGCCCGGACGTACTCGAGGATCGCCTGGCCGAAGCTGACGCCGACCCCTGACGCCTCCCCGAGGTCGAGCGGCGGCAGACCTCCCGAACCGACGTTGGCGAGCTGGTCGCGGAAGGCCGGCGGAGCGGCGTTGGCGATGTCGGCGAAGACCGGCGTGAGCCGGCCGGGCAGGATGTCTCGCAACGACTGGCCGAAGACCGTGCCGGCGATGGCCAGGCCGATCGAGCCGCCGATCTGGCGGAAGAACGTCAGGTTCGAGGTGGCGACCCCGAGTTTGTCGTACGACACGGCGTTCTGGACGATGATCGTGAAGCCGGCGAGGGTCGGACCGATGCCGATGCCTGTGACGAACATCCACGCGTACAGCGTCAGCAGGTCGACGTCGGCCGTGACGTGGGTCATCAGCCAGATCCCGGCAGTCATGATCGTGATCGCCCCGACCATGAGGGCCTTGTACTTCCCGGTTCTCGCGATGATCTGGCCCGACAGGATCGAGCTCGCGATCAGGCCGAGCAGCAGCGGGAACATCTGGTAGCCGGCCTCGGTCGCGCCCGAGCCACGGACGACCTGGAACCAGCGGGGGATGAAGATCACCGCCCCGAAGAAGCCGAAGGACACCAGGAACGTCGAGGCGATCGACGTGGCATAGGTCCGGTTCCGGAACAGGCTCAGCGGGACGATCGGCTCCCTGGCCCGCGATTCGATCAGCAGGAACACGGCCCCGACCGCGAGACCGATCAGGACGAAGCCGCCGACCGGCAGGTCCGCCCACTCGCCGGTCTGCTTGTTCGTCAGGCCGATCAGGAAGAACGTGATCGCGACGCTGAAGACCAGTGCGCCGAGGTAGTCGATCGAGCGGCTCACGTCCGGATGGCGGACGTTCGGCAGCAGGCGCCACACGACATACAGCGAGACGAGGCCGATCGGGACGTTCACGTAGAACACCCAGTGCCAGCTGATCGTGTCGGTGATGACCCCGCCGAGGAAGGGGCCGACGAGGAACGACAGGCCGAACACCGCGCCGAACAGCCCCTGGTACTTCCCGCGCTCAGCCGGCGTGAACAGGTCACCGATGACCGCCAGCGCGATCGGGAAGAGCGAACCCGCGCCGACGCCCTGGATGCCGCGGAAGAGGATCAGCTGCCACATCGTCTGGGACAGGCCGGACAGCGCGGAGCCGACCAGGAAGACCGTGATGCCGAACAACAGCAGCGGCTTGCGGCCGATCAGGTCCGACAGCTTGCCGTAGAACGGCACGGTGATCGTCGAGGTCAGGAGGTAGATCGTGACGGCCCAGACGTAGTAGTCGTTGCCGCCCAGATCGGTGACGACCTTCGGCAGGGCGGTCCCGACGACCGTCTGTTCGAGGGCGCCAAGGAACAGCGCGAGGAGGATCGCCAGCAGGATCTCCATCTTCGCGCGCCGCGGCAGGTCGAGGCCGGCCTCATGCTGCTGGTCGGCGGGGTCATGGTCGGAAGTCATGCGCTCGATCGGTCCCTTCTCGGCTCGGTTCATCACGCCGGATCGTCGGTGAAGTAGTGGCGATGGGCCCTCGGCGTGCGGCCCCCGATCGGCCCGACCTCGGCGATCGCCGCCTCGCGGACGTCGCGGACGGCCTGCCTCGCCCGCCGCAGCCGGCGGTCGTCGAGTCGCGAGAGGATTCGCCGCAGCCGATCCCGCCGGAGGCCCTCGGTCTGCTCGAGGGCGAGGCGGCCGGCCGGCCCGGGGCGGACGACGACCTTCCGGCGATCGTCGTCGTCGCGGAGGCGCTCGATCAGGCCGCGCTCCTCCATCCGGTCCATCAGGCCGGTGGCGGCGGGAAGTGAGACTCCGAGCCGCTCCGCGAGACGGGTCATCGCCGTCGGGCCATGGTGCTCGAGCAGCCACAGCACGTGCAGCTGGCCCATGCTGACCTCCTGCCGCATCAGGCCGGCCATCGCCGCGCAGCGCATCTCGCGAATGAGGTCGAGCAGCTCGCCGACGGCGGCCTCCAGCTCGGCCACGGGCTCCCGCACGGTGCGGCTGGCGTGGGACCCGGCGGTGAGCGGCGTCGGGCGGGGGATAGTTCGCATGTAACGAACTATTCTAGTTGCCCGAAGGAATCGCGCAAGCCGTCGTGCCCGGCAGGCCGGTACCTCCGGCCCTGTCAGCCCGCCTTGCCGGCGGCGATGCTGGACCCGATCGATTTCGGGCGTCCCCCGGCATGGAGAGGTCCGATGAGCAGGCAGAGCGTTCGGTACGGTGCAGCCCTGGTGGCGGCGTCGATGGCGGCGATCTACGTCCTGATCGGCCTGGGCGTGCTCGAGGTCGTCGAGGCGCAGCCGGCCGGCTCCGACCTGTTCGGCTTCGGGATGGCCGCGGCGGGGTTGTTCCTGGTCGGTGCGGCCCTCCTCGTGACGTTCGATCGGCGGCCGCTGTGGCTGATCGGCGCGGTACTCCAGGTCCTGGTGGCGGCGCTGTACGTCGCGGTGTCGGTGAGTCGCGATCCGCCGTTCGAGACGTGGGGCGTCACGCTCCGGTTGCTCCAGGTCCCGCTGTTCGCGGCGCTCGTCTACCTGGCCCTGAACCGCGCGACCGCGGATGTCCGGGGCGCCCCGGCCGTGGGGCCGCGCCACAACGGCCGCTGAGGCTGCCGCCGACCGCCCGGCGAGCAAGATCGGCCAGCTGGAGTCGCGTCCCGGGTACGATCGCGCCCGGCGCCGGTCGCGGCGCCCCCGGGAGTCATGGAGGCGAGATGCGCTTCGCGCTGATGATCGAAGCCCAGCAGGGCATGACCTACGAGGACCAGCTCGAGCAGGCGCGCCTCGCGGAGCGGACCGGGTACGACGCGTACTTCCGCAGCGACCACTACGCGAGCTTCCCTGGCGATGGCGAGGGCGCGTCGACGGACGCCTGGGCGGTGCTCGCCGGGTTGGCCCGCGAGACGAGCACGATTCGTCTCGGGACCCTCGTCAGCCCGGTGACCTTCCGCCATCCCGGCAACTTCGTGAAGGTGGTGACGACGGTCGACCACATGGCCGGCGGCCGCCTCGAGGTCGGCGTCGGAGCCGGCTGGAACGACGATGATCATCGCCAGCTCGGGCTGCCGTTCCCGCCGATGGCCCAGCGGGCCGACCTCCTCGAGGAGCAGCTCGCGGTCATGCGCGGCCTGTGGACCGAGGCGCCGGGCTGGACGTTCGACGGCCGGTACCTGCACGTCGAAGATGGGCGCCTCGTCCCCGGCGCCGTCGACTTGCCGGACCGACCGCACGTCAACGGCCGGCCGCGTCCGAGGATCCTGACCGGGGGCCAGGGGACGCGGCGCGGTTTCCGGATCGCCGCGCGCTGGGCCGACGAGTTCAACCTGACCTCGTCCTCGGCAGCGACGGCCCGGACGAAGATGGCCGAGCTCGACGAGACCTGCCGCGCGCTGGATCGCGATCCGGCGACGCTGGCACGGTCGGCGATGGTCGGCGTGCTCATCGGCCGCGACGCCGCGGAGGTCGATCGGCGCAGCGAGGCGTTGCTGCGAGCCCTCGGGGTCGTGGACGGGACGAGCGAGTGGCTCGAGGAGCGCCGGTCGCGCTGGATCTTCGGGACGCCGGACGCGGCCCGGGACGCCGTCCGCCGCTACGCCGAAGCCGGGATCGAGCGGATCATGCTCCAGGACTTCCTGCCGTTCGACCACGACATGATCGAGCTCATGGCCGAGGAGCTGATCGGTCGGCTGTGAGCGGTGGGCCGTCGGCCCGGCCGCGCGGATCAGCCGGCCGCGTGGGTCAGCCGGCCGCCTCCGCGGCCCGGAGGTAGGGCGACTCGTCGCGGCGGATCGGGTCGGGATTGACCCCGCGCACGCGCGCCAGCCGCTCCGTCAGCAGCTGCAGCGGGATCGCGGTGGCGAGCAGGGCCCCGGCCACCGGCGGCAGGCCGGGCGTGTCCGGGACGACGAGTCGGCCGGCCGACGTCAGCTCGGCATCGAGCACCGGGTCGAACCGGGCACCCAGGATCGCCCCCGCGGGCAGGCCGATCGCGGCCGCGGCGCGGAGCACGCTGGCGGCACGCGCTGCCCGAGCTCCTGCGTGGCCCGGATCCGCGAGCACGAGGACGAGGCCGGTGACGGCGTCGACGCCGGCGAGGTGCCCGTGGAGGAGCGTCTCGAGGTCGCGCATCGAGGCGGGCAGGTGCGTCCCCTCCTCGACCTTCAGGACCAGCTCGCGGGCGGCGACCCGATCGGCACCGCCCCCGATCGCGACGAGCTGGCGAACGGCGCCGAAGGCTCGGGCGAGGGATTCGGCCGCTGCGACCAGGCTCGCCGCCAGGCCGGCGCCGAGGATCGACCGGATCGCGACGACGGGCACCGGCGCAGCGCGGAGGTGGCCCGCGACGGCCAGGCCGGCCACGATCGGGGAGAGATAGCCGACGGTGTGGCACCAGCTCTGGTCCTGCTCCTCGGTCGTGACCACGAGGTCGGCGAGTTCTGCGCCGGGCGAGCGGTCGGACACGGTGATCAAGGCGACCTTGGCGCCGGCCTTGCGGGCGCGCTCGAGGGCGAGGTTCGTGGCCCACGTGCCGCCCTCGTGGCTGATGCCGATGACGAGCCCCCCGTCGCCGCCCAGCCGCTCCTCGAGCGCGCCCTCGAAGGCCTGGATGGCGACCGGCACCCCGCCCTGGCCGACGAGGGACGGCAGGCCGGCCGCCCGCGCGGCCTCGCGCAGGATCTCGGCAACCGCGAACGCGGCGTGCTCACTCGTGCCGCAGCCGGTCACCACGATCGGTCGGCCTCGCTCGACCGCGGCGCGAATCGCCGTGGCCAGGCCGGCGGCGCCGCTCGCCGGGCCGGAGAGCCGGGCCAGGATCCGCTCGGCCAGCGCCGGCTCGGCCTCGATCATCTCGGTCATGTGGAACGGCGGGCCGTCGCGCCGGGACGGCATCGTCGACGAGGACCACGGCTCCGGGGCGGCGGGCAGCGGGGCGTCGGGATCGCGGCGGTAATCGATCATGCGGGCGGCACCGGATCGGCAGAGCCTCGTGGGATCCTCCCGATCCGTCGGATCGGCGCGTAGCGGAACCACGCGCGCCCGACCAGGAGCTCGAGCGGAACCGGCCCGAAGCGCCGCGAATCGACGGGCGGACCGAAGCCCCGCGCGGCCGCGTCGCCGTCGGAGGCGTCGGCCAGGAGCCAGGCCTCGTCGTCGCGCATCACGAGGTAACCGCCGCCGAACTCGACGCGCCCGCCACCTCGCGCGGCGACGCGCTTGATGGCAAGGTCCGCCGAGTCGGGCTCGCGAAACACGACGACGGTTCCGGGTCGTGGCCAGCGGGCGGTCGTCGGGTCGACGAGGAGCCAGTCACCGGGCTCGATCGCCGGGGCCATCGATGCCTCGGTGACGGCGACGCGCCACGGCCCTCGGATCCGCTCGCGGAGCGGACGCTCGCTCAGCCGGGCCGCCCCGCGACGCGGGTCTTGTCGTTGCCGCCGGTTGCCTTCCAGGCCGCATCGACCTCGTCGATGAGCTCGAGGAGGCGCTTCGCGTCGGCCAGGTCCGTCGAGGCCTTGACCTTCGAGACCTGCTTGTTCGCCTGCCAGAACAGGTCGTGGAGGTTCGGGACCTTGTCCAGGTGCTCGGGCTTGAAGTAGTCGTGCCACAGGACGTCGAGATGGTGCTTCACGAGGTCGGCCCGCTCCTCCTTGATGTGGAGGGCCCGCGTTCGGTACGCAAGATCGTCGTTGGCGGCGTACTTCTCGATGATCTTGTAGCAGGACTCGGCTTCAATTCGTGCCTGCTCGGGATCGTAGATGCCGCAGGGTAGGTCGCAGTGCGCGCGGACCGTCGTCCGCGGCGTCAGGGATCGCACCACAGCAGTGAGGAACATGGTTACTCCTTCGGGCTGGGCTCGGTCGGCGACGACCGCATCAGGAGGAATGCCGGGGTTGAGTGTCGAAGCGCCCGCCGACGCTGTCAAACGTGCGGGTCAGGCGGCATGAGCCGCATCCTGCGAGTCCCGCCGCGAGGACGCAGTGGGGCCTGGCTCGTCGCCCTTGGCATCGCGCTCCTGCTCGCCATCCAGCCGATCTGGCCGGACCGCACAGCGGCCGGGGTCGCCGGCGCGATCCTCCTGACGATGGCCGCGGCCGCCCGCTGGCAGCTCCGGTGGCTGCCGGTCGTCGTCCTGGTGAGCTGCGCCGTCGTACTGCGGCTCGCGATGTGGAACGTCGAGGCCTCGGACGTCGCCGACGTCACCCGGGCGGCCATCCAGCGGGTCATCGACGGCGCCAATCCCTATGGCATCGGGTACTGGTCGTCGCGCCCGCCGGGCGCGGGCTGGCCGTACGGCCCCGTGGCGATCGGGTGGTACCTGCCGGCGCTGGCCGACCCGTCCGTCATCGAGGGCCTCGTCTCTGGGATCATCCTCGTCGCGCTCGGCCTTCGGGCCGCGGCGGGGCGGCCGCTCGGCCTCGCGATCTACGCCGTCGCCCCGCCGCTCGTCCTGGCCACCGTCGACGGCTCGAACGACACCAGCGCCGGCCTCCTGATCCTCGTTGCGCTGGTCGTGGCGAGCTGGCGCCCGGTCGTCGGGGCGACGCTGCTGGCGGTGGCCGTGGCCTTCAAGCCGTACGCCGCGGCATGGGTCCTGCCGCTGGCGGCCTGGGGCGGGTTTCCCGTCATCGTCGCATTCGTCGTCACGTCGCTGGCCGCCTGGTCGCCGATCCTCCTCCACTTCGGGGTGGGTAACTACCTCCGCAGCCTGGCGCTCGCCGAGGAGGCCCATCTCCGCTCGGCCTATTGGTCGGTGGCGGCGGTCCTCGACGGCATCCTGCCCGGCGGCGCCCCCCGGTTCCTCGAGACCCTCCGCTACGCGTTCGCCGGCGCGACCGCGTTCCTGGGCATGCGCTACGTCCGGATGACGCGGCCGACGATCGACGGGGTGATCCTCGTCGGCACGGCGACGTTCGTCGTCGCCCAGTTTGGCGGCTACTTCGGCAGCTACGTCTACCTCGGGGCGATCGCCCCGATCCTCTGCTGGCGCGTCGACGACTGGTTCCGGTCGCTCGTCCGTGCCCTGGCCCGCGGGGAGCTCGGCGTCGCAGCTGTCCCGCGTCTCGATCGCAAGGTCGCTGTGACCGCAGGCTCGGGGCGGCTCGTCGCGGTCCGCGGCTGGCTCGCGGCACGATCGAGCAACGATGGCCACCAGCGCGAGGCAGCTCGAGACCGCGCCGCCGGAGAGCCTGCCCGGGTTCGCTCGCGCGGCAGTCGAGCAGGGGGCCGACCTCGAGACCGTTCGACGGGCCTCGGCCGGCTGCCGGGCATGTGATCTCTGGACGCGGGCGACGCAGACGGTCTTCGGCCAGGGGCCGGTCCCGGCCCGGCTGATGCTCGTTGGCGAACAGCCCGGGGACCGCGAGGATCTCGAGGGGCAGCCGTTCGTCGGGCCCGCCGGAGGCGTCCTGGCGCGAGCGCTCGAGGACGCCGGGCTGGATCGTGAGCAGGCCTTCGTGACGAATGTCGTGAAGCACTTCAAGTGGCGGCCGATGGGCAAGCGACGCCTCCATGAGCGCCCGAACCGGGCGGAGATCGGCGCCTGCCTGCCATGGGTGAAGGCGGAGCTGGCGCTCGTCCGGCCCGAGGCCCTCGTGTTGCTCGGGGCCACCGCCGTCGACGCGCTCGCGGGCGGCGGCGTGTCCGTGACTCGTGACCGTGGCCGGCCGCTGCCCCTACCCTTCGCCCGTCTGGTGACGGCGACGGTCCACCCGTCGTCGATCCTGCGCGCGGGCGGTGCCCGGGCCGAGGCGTACGCGGGTTTCGTCCGCGACCTGCGGGGCGTGGCGCGTTGGCTGGAGTCGCACGCCGCCTGACATCCAGCGACTAGCATGGCAACCCGTGGACCGTGACGGGAGGTTGGCCCGCCTCGCCTTCGATCCCGTCCGGCTCGCCCTCGTCGTCGCGGGCATCCTGCTCCTCCAGCCGGCGAAGCCGACGGCCGTCGCGCTGGCCTTCGGGATCGGAGTCGTCGCGACGCTGATCGCCTCGGCTCGCTGGGACGTTTCACGCTGGGTCGTTCTCGGGCTCTTCGTCGGCGGGATCGCCTTGCGGCTTGGGATCTTCGATCGCCTCGGATCGGACGTGCTGCTCGTGACGACCGCGGCGATCGAGCGCGTCCTCGACGGCGGCAACCCCTACGGCGTCGGCTACGAGGTCTCGAACCCACCCGGCGCGCCGTTCCCGTATGGGCCCGCGGCGCTGCTGTGGTACCTCCCGGTGGTTGCCACGCCGCGGGTCGTCGAGGTCCTCGCCGCGGTGCTCGTCCTGGCCGTCCTCGCCCTCCAGGGACGGGTGATCGGGCTCGCCGTCTATGCCGTGTCGCCGATCCTCGTCGCGACGACCGTCGACGGCTCCAACGACACGACCCTCGGGATCCTGCTCCTCGGCGCCTTCGCCCTGGCCGACCGCCGTCCGCTGCTCGCGGCCATGACCCTCGCCGTTGCGGCGGCCTTCAAGCTCTCCGCGCTGGCGTGGCTGCCCGCGTTCGTCGCCTGGGCTGGCTGGCGCGCCGGGGCGACCTTCGGCGCCGTCTTCCTGGCGGCCTGGCTGCCGGCTGTCTTCGCCTGGGGCGCCGGCCCGATCCTGCACAGCCTGACGCTTGCGAACTCGATGCACGCCGAGGTTACGTGGTCCCTCGGCTCGATCGTCCAGGCCGTGACGGGCCGTGCCTCGGACGCGCTCAACATCCTGAGGTACGGGCTGGGCGCGCTGGCGGCCGTCCTGACGGTTCCGCGGGCGCGCTCGCTCGACGCGGTCATCCTGTCCGGGACCCTGGTCTACGTCGTGACGCTCTTCTCGGGGACCTGGGCCACGTATGCCTACGTCGCCGCGATTGCGCCCCTCATCTGCTGGCGCCTCGACGACTGGCTGCGGATCCCGCCGCTCGGGGCGACGGGCGCATCCGAGGCGCCGGCCCGCTGACGCGCCGCCGAGCGCGGGTATCATCCCCGCGATGACCGAGCGAGGGCTCCCGATCGTCGACGGTGCGCCCGCCTGCCCCTTCGTGGCCTTCGCCGACGACCGCGACGAGCGCGCCACCAGCCCCGACCATCGCCACCGCTGCTATGCCGAGCCGGAGCCGGCCCCGCGTGCCCTGGCGCACCAGGAGGCGTACTGCCTCTCGTCGGCCTTCCCGGTCTGCCCGACCTTCCAGGACTGGGCGCGACGCGAGGCCGCCCGGACCCGCGCGCCACAGGTCGCCCCGGCTGGACCGGTCGTCGGTGCGACCGATCCCGGGCCGGCGCCGCGGCGTAACCCGCCCCGTGACTGGGCCGCGCCGCCGCCGTGGCTGGGGAGCGGCGACGCAGATGCCGAGGGCGAGGGGCCCGAGGTCCGGTCGATCCCGGCGCGCGCCGGTGGCCTGGCCGGCAGCTATGCGGACCAGGTCGCGAGCGGGGGCAGCCCCGGCCACCCCAGCAGCCCCGGCAGCCCCGGCGGGACGATGGCCGAGACGGCCCCCGGCCACGGTCCGGCCGCGACACCGGAAGGGCCGGGCGGTGATCGCGAGGCGACCCACGCCCCGGCCCCCCGCGCGCCGATCGCCGACGTCGCCGCGCCGCGAGCCGCGGGGCCGTACGACGCCGCGACCGATCGTGGCGGTCGCCGGACGGGTGACGCGCCGGAGTGGGAGCGGCCGCGGCGCCTGGAGGAGTACCCGGCGATCCGCTCGCGGCGCCTCGGCGAGCTGTCGGTCTCCCCGGTCCTGATCGCCTTCGTGGCGCTGCTGCTCGCCGCAGCGGGCCTGTTTGCCCTGCCGGGCCTGCTCGGCTTCGGCGGCCCGGGACCGGCGACGACGCCCACTCCCACGCCCGGGCCGGCGGAGTCCGTGCTGCCGTCGCTCGGGCCGACGCCGGTGCCACAACCGACCCAGACCATCTACGTCGTCCAGCAGGGCGACACGATGTCCCGCATCGCCGATCGCTTCGGGATCCCGCTCCAGGTGCTGATCGACGCCAACGCCCAGAACATCCCCGACCCGAACCGCCTCCCGATCGGCGACCAGGTCATCATCCCGGCCGGCCTGCCGACCGAGATTCCGGCCGAGGTCCCCGCGGCGACGTAGGCGCAGGCGCCACACGCGCGGCGGCGCCGGGGGCGCGGGCGCGTAGGCGCGCCGCGGCGTCTCAGCGCGGCGCGAGGTTGATGCTCGTGATCCTGCCCGCCTCGACGCGGAACGACGCGTCGAGGTGCTGGCTGGGAGCGCCGGGGCGGAGGCTGAGGAGATCGGCCTGGTAGGTGGATCCCATGTCGCGGACTTCGCCGGGGATCATCTTCAGGCCGGGCTCGGCCCGCAGGAACCACCCGCCAACCTGCTCGACGCCGCGAAGCGTGCGGGCGTTGTCACCGACGTGGATCCGCATCTCCACGCGCTCGTCCATGAGCGCGACCGCGCCGGCGCGATCCCCCTCGTTCAACTTCTCGAAGAACACTTCCATGGTGTCGGCGGCACCCATGGCCCGAAGTCTAGCCGAGGGTCGAGACGCGGCCGCGGCGGCGGGCGAGGACCAGCGACGCCTCCCGCTCGACGATGACCTGTGCCGGGCGGATCCGGCCGTTGTAGGTCGAGGCGAGCGAGGCGGCATACGCGCCGGCCTCGCGAATCGCGACGAGGTCGCCACGCTGGAGCGGCGGCAGCGGGTGCTCGCCGAGGTGGTCCGTCGATTCGCAGATCGGGCCGTCGAGGCGGACCGGCTCGAGGACCCCGGGCGCGGCGGGATCGACGTCATGGCCGAGCGACGTCAGGGCGACGACATCGTGGCGGGCGCCGTACAGGGCCGGACGGATCAGCTCGGTCATCCCGGCGTCGACGACGACCTGCCGGCCGCCTCGCTCGCGGGCATGCAGGACCCGCGCCACGAGCCAGCCAGCCCGCGCCACGACGGCCCGACCCGGCTCGATCGCCAGCCGGCGTGGCCGGCGCTCGGGCGGGATGGCGTCGAGCAGCGGCGGCAGCTCCCGCGCGAACCGCGCCGGCGGCGGGGCGGCCTCGCCGGCCGGGACGACCGGGAAACCGCCGCCAACGTCCAGCGTGTCGAGCGCCTCGCGAGTCCCGCCCAGGAGGGCGAGGAGGGCCAGGCCGCGACGGACCGCGTCGCGCCAGGCGTCGACGGCCCGGAGCTGGGAACCGACGTGGACCTGGATCCCGCGGGGCCGGAGCGCCGGGACGCGTTCGAGGAGCGCGACCGCGGCCGACAGCTCGTCGACGGTCATCCCGAACTTCGAGCCGGCCCAGCCGACGGCGAGGCCGGCGTGCGTCTCGGGCGCGACGTCGGGGTTCAGGCGGAAGAGGACGTCGAGCGGTTCCGGCATTCGGGCGGGAGCGGCGATTCTCGCCAGCGCCTCGGCCTCGTCGAACGACTCGATCGCGATCCAGCGCGGCGGCTCGCCGCGGGCCGCGGCACCCACCGCTGCCCGCAGCTCGGCGTCGGTCTTGCCGATGCCCTCGAGCGTGATCCGGTCGTTCGGCAGTCCCGCGCGGCGCGCGACGGCCCATTCGCCGAGTGACACGACGTTCGCGTCCCAGCCGAGCCCGGCGATCCGCGCGACGATCGCCGCGACGTCGTTGGCCTTGATCGAGAACGCCCGGAGCCACGGGTTCGGGAACGCGGCCTCGACCTCGGCCGCCGCCGTCTCGAGGGTCGCGACGTCGGTCGCGTAGAGCGGCGTGCCGAAGCGTCGCGCGGCCGCCCGGAGCGCCGGGCCAAGCCGCGCGACGGGATCGCCGGGGTCAGACGAGGCGCCGCCCCCGATCGAGCAATCCGAGGACCGTGGCCACGATGCTGATCACGATCGAGCCGAGGAGCGCCCCGATGAACGCGTCCGCCGTGAAGCTCGGCGGGAAGCCGCCGATCGAGAAGTCGATCCCGAGCGAGTCGGACACGAAGGCCACCAGCAGGAGCAGGAGCGCGTTCAGGACGAGCGCGAACAGCCCCAGCGAGACGAGCGTGATCGGGAACGACAGGATCTTGACGATCGGCTTCAGGTACGAGTTCACGATCGCCAGGATCAGGGCCACGACGAGGACGTGCCACCAGTCTCCGCTCAGCGACAGGAGGTCCCTGGCCGCCGGAAACCGGATCTGCGGGACGATCAGGACGGCGACGTACACCGCCACGGCATTGACGAGGATCTTCACCAGCAGGTCGATCACGTGCGCCTCCCCTGGGATCGGGCCGGTCAGCCCGGCGACGGCATGATCGCAGACCGGGTCAACGGAGCAGGAAGCCCGTCCCCAGCGGATCGGCGGGATCGAGCTCGAAGACGTGACTGCCGGTCCGGAACGCGCTGCCCTCGACCTCGGTGACGACCGACGGCCGCCCACCGATCACCGGCCCGTCGCCGAGGACCCGGCCGTGGAACACCGAGTCGACGATCGAGCGATGCCGCAGCATCCCGCCGCGCCGCAGGTCGCCGGCGGCATCGAGCAGCGCCAGGCGGGCCGAGGTGCCGCTGCCACAGGGCGAGCGATCGACCTCGCCGTCCGCGAAGACCGTCACGTTGCGCTGGACGAGGTCGACTCCGGCCTCGGTTGGCTCGGGCTGCCAGAAGATGATCCCGTAGACGCCCCGCAGCTCCGGCTCGTCGGGGTGGGTCGGGGCGAGCGCCGAATCGAGCGCCGGCCGCAACTCGCGCTGGAGGGCGATGAGCGCCGGCAGGCTCGCCGTCGAGACGTCGAGACCGATCGACCGGACGTCGACGGAGGCGTAGAACGCGCCCCCGAAGGCCACGTCGAGTCGAACCTCGCCGCGCCCCGTCGCGACCGCGACGTCGCGCGCGACGATGAACGATGGGACGTTCGTGAAGGCGACCGCCTCCACCCGGCCGCCCCGGACGCGCGCCCGGCAGGCCAGCCGCCCCGATGGGACGTCGACGGCGACGTAGGTCTCGGGCTCCGTCGGCGCGACGCGACTGGCGTCGATGGCCCAGGTCACGAGCGCGATCGTGCCGTGGCCACAGGCCGTGGAGTAGCCCTCGTTGTGGAAGAAGATCACGCCGAGGTCCGCGCCGCCGTCGTTCGGCGGGACCACGTGGGCACCGTACATGTCGGCGTGGCCGCGCGGCTCGTCGACGAGCAGGCGGCGAACGTCGTCCAGGTGCTCCCGGGCGAACGACCGCCGCTCGAGGACGGTCCGCCCCGCCGGCGTGGGCACGCCCCCGATCACGATCCGGAACGGCTCGCCGCCGGTGTGGTAGTCGACCGCCTCGATCGGCCCCAGCGGCCCGACGGATCGGGGAATGCGGCCGCTCACCGCGCCAGCAGCGCCTCGAGGTGGGCCTTGACCTGCGGCCACTCACTCGCCACGACGCTGTAGAAGGCCGAGTCGCGCAGCGGGCCCCAGGGCATGATCGTGTGGCTCCGGAAGATGCCCTCGAACGTCGCGCCGATGCCGAGCAGGGCGTTGCGGGAGGCCTCGTTGCGGGAGTCGGTCTTGAACTCGACCCGGTTCGCGCCGAGGACCTCGAAGGCGTGGGTCAGCTGGAGGAGCTTCGCTTCGCGGTTTGCGCCGCTGCGCTGGTAGGGGCGTCCCAGCCACGTCCAGCCGATCTCGAGGCGCCGGTGCTCGGGCACGATCGTGAGGTACCGGGTGCTGCCGATCGCCCGGCCGGTGGCGCGCAGGATGGTCGCGAACGGGACCTCCGTCCCGGCTTCGGCGTTCCGCAGCGCCTGCTCGAGGTAGTCGCGGAGCTGCGCTTCGGTCTCCGGCAGGACCTGGGTCCACTTCCAGAGGGCCGGGTCCATGCCGACCTCGACGAGGTCGTCGAGGTGATGGCGGTCGAGCGGCTCGAGCCGGACGATCCGGCCCTCGAGCGTCACCGGCCGGACCCACGGGTTGGACATGGACCCGATCCTACGACCTGGCCGGGCCGGGTTCCGGCAGCGGAGCGAACGCCCCGATGGGGACCCAGCCCTCCCGGCCGTCGGCCGCCCGGCACCACAGCCAGCCCGATTCGTCGTCGCGCTCGACGATCTCGAGGGCCTCGCCCGGTTCGACGGCCAGCTCCGCGGTGTCGTAGGCCGTCCGGACGGTGGCGCGGCCGTCGCCGCTCGCCTCGAGGTGGCGCCATGGGATCCAGCCGGAACCGCGCCCGTGTCGGACGAGCACGAAGGCCGGCCACTCGTCGTCGCGGCGACCGACGCGGACGACGTCGCCCGGTCGGACCCGGATGGGCCGGCGTCGTGGTGGCAGGTGGCCGATGCTGGCGACCGCCCGCTCGGGTCGCGCGGCCGCGGGCTCGGCCGGGGTCGGCGGCGGGAGGTAGGGCGCCTCGACGAACAGGACCCGGGCCTCGTACGGGCCCAGGCGGACACGCAGGCCGTCGCGACGCAGCTCGCCGGCCGTCCGGACCTGTTCCCATCCGCTGCGGGGATCGGCGAAACGCACCAGCGTGTCGTCCTCGACCGGGAGCTCCAGCGCGTGGCCGAGGCGATCCGTCCGGGGGCGACGACCACCCTCGTGCCGATCGGCGAAGCGGACCGAGCGGTCGATCCGCACGTCGACCTCGCCGTAGCGGTGGTGGACGAGGACGAGGCTCCGCTCCGCTCCGTGCCCGTTCGAGTAGGCGTAGACGTCCTCGACGAGGGAGCCGTCATCGGCCACGGCGTCGTACAGCCGGAACCGCTCGGTGCCGGCGAAGGCGGCGCGGCGGTGCAGCAGCGGCACGATCGTCCGCTCGAAGTGCGCGACGTGGCCCTCGTCGACCGGCTCGTGCCAGCGGGCCTTCCGGAACTCGTGGCCGTAGCGCTCGCGCCAGCCCTCGACCTGGCCGTGGCCGAACATCGGCAGGCCCGGCAGCGTTGCCAGGAGCGTCGCCGCCGCGAAGGCCTTGTCGCCCGTCCCGTACTGCTCGGCGGCCGGCCGCTCGTCGGGGTTCGTCATGAAGTTCACGAACCGCGCCAGGACCCCCGGGTCGAACGCGAGGGTGTCGCGCATGACCTTGCGGTACCCGGCGTTGTCCTCGTCGCGCAGCATGTGCATGAAGGCCGAGTTGTAGACCCGGTGCATCCCGAGCGTTCGGACGAAGTAGCCCTCCAGGAGCCAGAACGCCTCGGCCAGCAGGAGCGTGCCCGGCGCCTCGGCCGCGACGCGGTCGACGACGTCGCGCCAGAACTCGGTCGGCATGCGGCGGTTGAACTCGGCCTGGGGCATCGCGTGCTCGGCCCGTGACGGGATCGCCCCGCCCTCGCCGGGGGCCGGGAACCACAGGCGTCGGATGTGCCGGCGGGCGAGGACCATCGCGGCATCGAAGCGGATGATCGGGGCGCGTCGGGCGACGCCCAGGATCGTCTCGATGACCGCTTCGCGGACGTCCGGCCGGAGGTAGTCCAGCTGGGCCGTGTCGTTCCAGGGATACGACGTGCCGTCGTTGCCGTGGTAGATGAACCGCTGCTGGCCCGACCGACGGTCGCGGCGCCGGAACACCACCGCCGCGTCGGAGCTGTCCCAGTAGTGATCCTCGAGCGTGATCTCGACGTCCGGGTGCGGCGACAGGTCGGGGCCGCCGAACGCGTAGGCCGGGTAGGGGGACTCCGGGAGCGACATGAACCGCTCGGGATGCTCGATCACCCAGCGGCTGTCGATGCCCATGTGGTTCGGGACCATGTCGGCGGCTACCCGAACGCCGCGCTCCCAGGCTCGGGCCTTGAGCGATTCGTAGGCCGCCTCGCCGCCGAGGTCGTCGGCGATCCGGTACTCGTCGATGGCGTAGGCCGAGGCAACGGCGTCGGCGTCGCCGCGGCGGCGCTTGATCTCGGCCGAAGCTCGGCTCCGCTCCCACAGCCCGATCAGCCACAGCCCGTTGATCCCGAGCCCGGCGAGCCGGTCCAGCTCCTCGTCGGGCACGTCGGCGAGGGTCGCGATGGGCCGCTCGAAGCGGCGTGCGAGTTGCTCCAGCCAGACATGGGTCGACTTCGCGAGGAGCACGACCCGGAGCATCCAGTCCGTGTCGGCCGAGAAGGCCTCGTGCTCGGCGTCGAGGTCCTGGAAGTCGGGTCTCTCGACCGGCAGCGGCCCGCCGAAGTGCCGGAAGTCACGCAGCTCGAGGGCCCGTGCCTCCTCGGCCAGGACGTCAAGGGCCAGGTTGAGCCGCCCGAAGAGCGCCGGGTCCTGGGCCACGACGTCCGGCCAGTGCTCGCGGATCCAGCGGAGCTGGTCGAGCATCGATCCCGGCGCGTGGCGCATCGGCTCCCGGAGCTGCGCCGGCAGGGGCAGCTCGGATCCGCCGCGATCCCGGGCGCCGCCCGCCGCCCGGGCGGTCGAGCCGTGCGGTTCGCGGCCGCCGAGCGCCGATTCGGCGGCCTCGAGCAGCGGCTGGTAGCGCGATGCCTCACGAAGCGGCCGGTCGTCGACGAGCTCGCGGACCGCGTCGGCCGCCGGATC